>JAYULN010000714.1:0-1127 GCA_043763525.1 Hymenobacter sp. | reverse complement strand
GCGGCAATGCCGCCGAACCGCACCTGCGTCGCGCCGCTGAAATTCTGACCCGTCAGCACCACCGAGGTGCCGACCGGGCCCTCCTGGGGCGTAAACTGGTCGATGACCGGCAACAGCGGCACCACGAAGACGCTCGCCGAGGTGGCCGTGCCCAGCGGCGTGGTCACCGCCAATAGCCCCGTGCTGGCATTGTTGGGCAGCAGGAGCGTGAGCTGAGTAGCCGAGTTGACGAAGAATGCCCGCCCATCAACCCCGTTGAGCGTCACCTGGGTCGTGCCCAGAAAGTTGGTGCCCGTGAGGGTCACGCTCGTGCCGGCCGGCCCGCTGGTGGGCGTGAAGCTCGTAATCGTGGGCGGCGAGCCCACCCGAAACGGCGTGGCCGAGGTGCCCGTGCCCGTGGGCGTGGTCACCGTAATCAGCCCCGAGGTGCTGCCCGCCGCCACCGTGGCCCGCAGGCTCGTGGCCGACACCACGGTGAAGCTGGCCGCCGCCGTGCCATTAAAGCGCACCGCCGTGGTGCCCGTGAAATTGGTGCCCGTGAGCGTGACCACCGTGCCCACCGGCCCGCTGGCCGGCGTGAAGCTGCTGATGGTGGGGCCAGGGCCGGGCGTAATGGTGAAGTTGACGTTCGAGATGTCGAAAAAGTAGTTGTCGGCCGCCTCCACCATGACGCGCGCCGTGGTGGTGGGCGCGTTGGGCACGGTGATGGTGGCCGTGCCGGAGTTGGCCACGCCGCTGGCCAGCAGCAGCGGGTAGCTCAGCCCCCCGTCCAGGCTCAGGCGCAGGTTCACCAGGGCGCAGCTTACGGGGGCGGCGGTGGTGTTGGCCACGGCCCAGGTCACGGTTTGAGTGGTGCCGCCCGCCCAGCTGGTGCCGGCCGCGTTGGGGGCCGTTACCAGGAAGGGGCCGGCCGCCGTGCTCACGCTCAGGTTCACCAGCGCGCTCTGGCCCACGCCCCCGACTAAGCCCAGCAGCCCGCTGTGCAGGTCGCGGGCGGTGCAGCGGAAGCTGAGGGTGCGGGCCACGGTGGGCAGCCGTTCGCCCGGGGCCACGGCATTGCTCACCAGCTCGTTCAGCCGGGGGAAATAGCGGGTCGGGGTGGGGGCCGGCAGCCAGGTGCGGAACAG
>JAYULN010000713.1:0-3025 GCA_043763525.1 Hymenobacter sp. | reverse complement strand
TCGGCCCCGCTCGTGCCGATGTTCACGTTGGCAATGCCGCAGTCGGAGCCGTTGGCGGCCAGGAAGGCTTCGGCCTCGCGCATGTTCAGGGTGAAGATACTGGACGACAGGCCCTGGCGCACGTCGTTTTGCAGCTCAATAGCGGTTTCTACGCCACCGCTGTACTTGATGAGGTACAGAATCGGGGCGAAGGTTTCTTCCTGCACCGTGTGGTAGTGGTTCTCCACTTCTACCAGCGCGGGCTGCACGTAGTGGCCGCCGTGCAGCTCGGCCCCGCTCAGCACCTGGCCGCCGGTGAGCAGCAGGCCGCCTTCGGCCTGCACCCGCACCAGCGCATCCTGGAACATCTTCACCGCGTCGGCATCAATGAGCGGGCCTACCAGCGTGCCTTCCTGCAAAGGGTGGCCGATGGGCAGCTTGGGATACGTGGCCAGCAAGCGGTTTTTCACGTCGTCGTAAATGCTGTCTTCGATAATCACGCGGCGCGTGCTGGTGCAGCGCTGCCCGGCCGTGCCCACCGCCCCAAACACAATGGCGCGAATGGCAATGTTGAGGTCGGCATTTTTGGTAACGATAATGGCGTTGTTGCCGCCCAGCTCCAGCAGGGCGCGGCCCAGGCGGGCACCCACTACCTCGCCCACTTTGCGGCCCATGCGGGTGCTGCCCGTGGCCGACACCAGCGGCACGCGCCGGTCGGCGGCCATAGCGGCCCCAATTTCGGCCCCGCCGATAATCACGCTGAACACGCCTTCCGGAATGTCGTTCTTCTCCAGCACGTCGCGAATGATGTGCTGCACGGCCACGGCCGTAAGCGGCGTTTTCTCCGAAGGCTTCCAGATGCTCACGTCGCCGCATACGGCGGCCAGCATGGCGTTCCAGCTCCACACGGCCACCGGAAAGTTGAAGGCTGAGATGATGCCCACCAGGCCCAGGGGCTGGTACTGCTCGTACATGCGGTGCTGGGGGCGCTCCGAGTGCATGGTGAGGCCGTGCAGCTGGCGGCTCAGGCCCACCGCGAAGTCGCAGATGTCAATCATCTCCTGCACTTCGCCGAGGCCTTCCTGGAGGATTTTGCCCATTTCGGCGCTCACCAGCTTGCCCAACGGCTCCTTGTATTCGCGCAGCTTGTTGCCAATCTGACGCACGATTTCGCCGCGCTTGGGGGCCGGCACCAGGCGCCAGGTTTTGAAGGCTTCCTGGGCCGTTTTTACCACGGTGTCGTAGTCTTCCACGGTGGCGAAGGCCACGCTGGCCATGCGGCGCCCATCGGCGGGGGCTTGCACGGTGCGGCGCTCGGCATTGGTGCGGCCGCCCCAGGTGCGGCCGGTGCTGTAGGCGGCGTTTTCCGACTCTACGCCCAGCTGGCGCAGCACGTCCTGAATGCCGTGGGGGTCTTGGTGAGGGTGCGCCACGGTAACGTCGGGCGCGGTAGCTTCTTCGAGGGCTTGCTTCATGGGTGAAGTGGGGGTGGGAATGCGATGGAATGATGCGCCCGCAAAGCTACGGAATACGGCGGCCAACCACGATGCTTCGCCCTGGCGCACTCCTCCCCGAGCCCCATTTACCGCGCCTGCTGCCTAGCGCGGTCTTGCCTGGTGGCCACGCGCACCCCGGCCCGCTCCTGCTGGTCGCACAGCCAGGTTACGGCCTCGGCTTCGTTATCATAAAATAGCGGGTACGAGTCGATGGTAGCCGATTGGCGCAGGTGCAACTCCATTTCGGCACTTTCGGCGGCCAGGCGCTGGTGCGGGCCAGCCAGGTAGGCCGTGAACAGCGGCCCGCCCAGCGTCGCCGCCAGCTGCGGCGAAAACTGCTCGCGGAACCACTCGTTGAGGTCGGAGCCGGCCAATGGACGGCGGCGCAGGTCCAGCAGCCAGAAGCGACAGTTGTCGTGCTCGCGGGCAGCGGCCAGCATGGCCTCGTAGGTGCCCTGTAGCTCAGGGGGCAGCAACGCTTGTAGCCAGCGACCGATGAGTATGCCTAAATCGGGACGGTACTCCAGAGAGAATGAGTTGGTTGGAAACATTGGCACGGGCACGGTGGCTAGGCGAACAAGCTGACTATACGAAATCGATAAAACCTGGTTTGGATTTGCCCCCCACAGCACTCCATAAAAAAAGCCCCCACCAAGCTGGCAGGGGCTTTTTTAGCCATTAAAATATATCAGGAGCTACTCCTGCCCAATGGGGTAATAGGCCTTGCGGCCGTCGGGGTACACGCCTTCCACGAGCGCGCCCGAGCTTTCGCGGGCCTGGTCGAGATAGGTCCGCACATCGGCGGGCTTGGTCACCTGGTTTTTGTCGATGCGGGTAATGATGAAGCCATCGGCCATGCCCGTCTCACGGAAATTACTGCCCTTGATGCCGCTGATTTTCGCGCCCCCGTCGAGGCCCAGCTTAGCCCTCTCGTTGTTTGGCACCGCCGACAGCATGGCCCCTTCGTACTTGATGGAGGCCGAAGCCGGCTCCTCGCGCACCACGGCGGTGGTGCCAGTGGCGTTGCGCAAAGTGGCCAGCACCTCGCTCGGCGTACCGCCGCGGGTGAAGCTTACCTTAATCTTGTCGCCAGGCCGGAACCGGGCCACCTGTTCCTGCAACTGCGACGACGTGTTCACGGTCGCGCCGTTGATTTGGGTAATGATGTCGCCCATTTTCAGCCCGGCCTGAGCGGCAGCGCTGCCGGCAGTGAGGCCCTGCACGTACACGCCATTCAGCGTGTTCAGCTTCTTCTCGGAGGCCAGCTTGGCATCCACTTCCTGAATTTGCACGCCGAGCAGGGCGCGCTGCACCACTTTATATTTCAGCAAGTCGTCGACCACTTTGCTGGCGATGGAACTGGGCACGGCAAACGCGTAGCCCTCGAACGCCCCCGAACCCGAGTGCGAGGCGATGGCCGAGTTAATGCCAATCAGGTCGCCGCTCAGGTTCACCAGGGCTCCACCCGAGTTGCCGGGGTTCACCACGGCATCGGTCTGAATGAACGACTCGATGCCCATGTTATCTTTGCTGCGCAGAATGCCGATGTT
>JAYULN010000712.1:0-3025 GCA_043763525.1 Hymenobacter sp. | reverse complement strand
GCAACGCAAGTACACCCTGATGGCCCCCACCGGCCGCGCGGCCAAGGTGATGGCGGGCTACGCGGGGGTGCCGGCCAGCACCATCCACAAAAAAATCTACCGCCAAACCTCGGGCTCGCCCAGCGAGCGGCTCAACTTCCAGCGCCAGCCCAACCGCGCCGAGCAGATGCTGTACATCGTGGACGAGGCTTCGATGATTTCGGACGAGAAAGCCTTCGGTGAGAGCGGCTTGCTCGATGATTTGATGGGCTTTGTGTTCGAGAAGCAGAGCAACAAGCTGCTGCTCATTGGCGATACGGCGCAGCTGCCGCCGGTGGGCCAGCTCCTCAGCCCGGCCCTCGACCCCGAGCTGCTGGCCCACCGCTTCCGGGCCACGGTGGGCAGCGTCGAGCTGCGCCAGGTGATGCGCCAGGCGCAGGCCTCGGGCATTTTGGTGAATGCCACCGAGCTGCGGGAGGAGCTGCGCGAGGAGCACCCCAACATTCAGCTGCACACCAAGGGCTTCAACGACATCTTCAAGATGGGTGGCGACAAGCTGGAGGACGGCCTGCGCTGGGCCTACCGCAACTACGGCCACGAGAACACCACCATCATCTGCCGCTCGAATCGCAACGCCAACCAGTACAACCAGCTCATCCGGCGGGCGTTGTTCGATGCCGAGGAAGAGATTGAGGGCGGCGACTACCTTATGGTGGTGCGCAACAACTATTACTGGCTGCCGAAGGACTCCGAAATCGGCTTTCTGGCCAACGGCGACTTCCTGCAAATCACCAAGGTCATCCGGCGTGAGGAGATGTACGGCTTCCACTTCGCCCAGGCCCAGGTGCGGCTCGTGGACTACCCCGACGAGCCCGAAATTGAAGTGAAGCTGCTGCTCGATACGCTGCACACCGAGAGCCCGGCCCTGCCCTCCGACCGCAACAATGCCCTGTACCTGGCCGTGAGCGAGGATTATGCCCACCTCAAAACCAAAGCCGAGCGCTACAAGGAAATGCGCAAAGACCCGTACCTGAACGCCCTGCAAATCAAGTTTGCCTACGCCCTCACCTGCCATAAGGCCCAGGGCGGGCAGTGGCAGGCCGTGTTCGTCGACCACGGTTTTCTGAAGCCCGACGAGCCGCTGGCCGGCGAGTTCGCGCGCTGGCTCTACACGGCCATCACGCGGGCCTCGGAGCGCCTGTTTTTGCTCAATTTTCAGCAGAAACTGATAAGCGACCCCGTGGAAGAAGATTAAAGAAGCTGGGGCGAAATAATGGGGAATGCACTTCAGGTGCTGAAAAAACGTCTATCTTGCGGCCTTTATTTTCCCATTTTTTCTACAAACCCTCACTCAACCCGTTTCTCATGAAACATCTTTCCCTAGCCGTATTGCTCGTGCTGTTTGCTACCCTGCTGGCACCGGCTCAAACCCGCGAAATCTACACCAATCCCAAATTCAAGGAGCTGGCCAAAGACCACAAAACCCTGGCGGTGCTGCCCTTCCGTACCACGCTGCAGCTGCGGCCAGCCGAGGTGAAGAAAAACGGTGGCCCCGAAGGCGTGCGGGTGCTCGAGGAGCGCGAGGGCCTGGGCGTGCAGAGCGCCTTGCAATCATACTTCCTGAAGCAGAAAGCCGACAAAGACATGCTGGTTGACGTGCAAGACGTGGCCAAAACCAACGCCCTGCTCGCCAAAAACGGCGTAACCACCGACAAGCTGGCCACCATGACCATGGAAGAACTGGCCGTGCTGCTAGGCGTAGATGGAGTGATTTCGGGCACTTTCGAGAGCAGCCAGCCCATGTCGGGCGGGGCCGCAGTAGCCATGATGATGGTGGCTGGCTTCTCTGGCCCTACCAACACGGGCAAGCTGGCCATCAACATCAACGACGGCAAGAGCGGCGAGCTGCTATGGAAGTACGACAAGAGCTTGTCGCGCGGGTTTGGTTCCGACACTAACTCCATTATTACCACCATCATGCGCAAGGCTTCGCGGCAATTTCCGTACTCCAAAGAATTTAAAGGCTAGCCGCTTGGTTAGTAACTGCTGTTACGCGGCAGGTTGTAGCGCGAACGACACCGTTCGCGCTACGCCCCCAGCGGCACTTAAACCAAGGCCCGGCATAACAGCAGTTAGTAAGGCTTCACGGTTTCTTCAGAAGGGTCGGCTAGTTTGGTCGTAAATTTGTAAGCCTGGGCCGAATCAGTAAATCTGCTGCTCATCCACCCCCGTTAATTTTTTTACTTTTCCGTTCCATGAAAAAATCCTTGCTTCTCGCCCTGAGCCTGACCGCCGCCGCTTATACCGCGCAGGCCCAGGCCACGCAACCGGCTCCGAAAGCCGCTGGTACCGTAGCCGGCCCCGCCATCACGTTCGAAGAAGTGAAGTACGACTTCGGCTCGGTGGTACAGGGCGGTACCGTCGACCACACCTTTAAATTCAAGAATACGGGCACGGCCCCGCTCGTTATCAGCAATATCGGCGTGAGCTGCGGCTGCACCACCCCCGAGTGGACCAAGGCTCCGGTAATGCCCGGCAAAACCGGTACCATCGCGGCTCACTTCAACTCGACCGGTAAAATGGGCATGCAGAACAAAGTGCTGACCATTGAATCGAACGCCACGGCGGGCAGCACCACCGTGTCGTTGGTAGGCGAAGTGAAGGAGGCTTCGGCCACCGCCAACGCCGCTCCCGAAACGAAAGTGGAAGCGGCTACTACCGCTACGCCCGCTGTGGCCATGAAAGCCGATGGCAAGAAAGTGAAAGAGAAGAGCAGTACCACCAAAATGAAGGTCAAGGTTAAATAGACCAAGTCGTTGTTTGAATGCAAAAAGGCGGCCTGCGTAATGCAGGCCGCCTTTTTGCATTCAGCGCAGGGCGCGAGTCGGTACTGCTTATAGTTTGCGTACCGCCAGTGCCAAGCTAAGCCAACCCGCCAGCAGCAGCAGCCCACCCACCGGAGCCACCGCCCCCAGTTTGGTAATGCCCGTGAAGCACAGCGCATACAGCGAGCCGCTGAACAGCATGATGCCGCCCAGCCACAGGC
>JAYULN010000711.1:0-1130 GCA_043763525.1 Hymenobacter sp. | reverse complement strand
ACCAGGTGGTCGTAGTCGATGCTCTTGCCATAGGTTTTGGAATGCTGCCGGTCGGCCTTCTCGATGGCAAAGTGGCCGTTGCGCAGGGCCACGGCCGCTACCTGAAAGTCGAAGGGAGCCTTCTTCGTGGTGCTCGGAGGTCCGATTAGCCGCTTCACGGCGGCCATAAACTGGTTGAACGTAGTCGAATCGGGCTGGCCGGGCAGATTTTTCAGCTCGAAGCGCGGCTCATTCAGCGTAAGCTGGCCAACGTGCAGGTGGCGGGGGGCGAACACCGAAAACAGGCTGATGTCGGCATCGGCCCGGCCAATGCTGAACAGCTCGCCGCCGCGCCGGTCCTGCACCCGCACGCCATCGAGCAGCACCCGCGAAAACGGCCGGATATCGACCGCCCCAATCGTTACCCGTTGGCCCAGCTTCCGGGTCAGCACAGCGGCCATTTCGTGCGCCAGCCGCGTTTGCACGCTCGGAATGCGCAGCGCCACCAGCGCCCCCACCACGGCCAGCACCACCACCAGCCCGAGGCCCAGCAGCACTTTCAGCAAAATGGAGAAGAAACGACGCACCGGGGCAAGAAAGATGAAGACGAAAAACGTGGTTGAAGCCGCAAAGTTGCGGTTTTTTAGCCGTCTGCACCCACCACGGGCTCGCACGGTCAAGTATCAGGCCATACCGCTCCCATTACCTTTGCCAAAAAAACGCACCATGCCCGCCCATCCCATTATCCTCGCCATCGAGTCATCCTGCGACGACACCGGCGCGGCCGTTCTGGCCGGTGGCCAGCTGCTGAGCAACATTGTGGCCACCCAAAAAGTACATGAGCAGTACGGCGGCGTGGTGCCCGAGCTGGCCTCGCGGGCCCACCAGCAGCACCTCATGCCGGTGGTTACGGCCGCCCTGCGCGAAGCCGGCCTCACCAAAGCCGACCTCGACGCGGTGGCCGTAACCCAGGGTCCGGGCCTGCTCGGCTCCTTGTTAGTAGGCGGCATGTTTGCCAAAACCCTGGCCCTGGCCCTGGGCAAGCCCCTGCTGGCCGTGAACCACATGCGGGCCCACATTCTGGCCCACTTCCTGCGCGACCCCAAGCCCAGCTTTCCCTTTCTTTGCCTCACCGTGAGCGGCGGCCACAC
>JAYULN010000710.1:0-7566 GCA_043763525.1 Hymenobacter sp. | reverse complement strand
CGGTTTAGCTGGACTTGAGAAGCTGATTTATTCACGTTAAATCCCGGCGCCATGTCACAAAAAATGCTTGTCACTAACTATTCCTTCAGCATAAGCCTCGAAGAGTATAAGAAGACCGTTGCTCAGCTTGCCCAGGCTTTTGCGGAAGTGCCGGGCTGCTTGTGGAAAATCTGGCTCGTTGATGCCGACAAAAAGGAGGCAGGAGCCGTGTACTTATTCAAAGACAACGCCTCGTTGCAAGCGTTCAAGGCCAGCCCGTTGGTGGCGTCGGTGCTTTCGCATCCGGCCCTCAGCCACTTTGATTTGAAGGAAAGAGACATCCTCACAGAAGTAAGCGCGATTACCCGAGCACCGTTGATGGAGATGGAAGCTGCCTGAATCGTTTGCGAAAGGCGTTAGCACCATTCACGAGCCACCCGATTTCTGCAGCGCCCCACCGGTTGGCGTGGAGCGGCTGCCCCAAATTGAGGGGCCGCTCGCTTAGTTGCGCACCGCAATCAGCAGCCCCAACTCCTTATACCGCAGATTAAATTTCTTCGCAATCATCGCATTGGTCAGCGAGCCGCGGTAGATGTAGACGCCGCTACGGAAATGCTCGTTGGTGAACAACACCTCGTTGATGCCACCGTGCTGGCTGATTTCCTGCAGGATGGGCGTGAAGATGTTGCTCAGGGCGTTGGTGGCGGTGCGGGGCACGCGCGAGGCGATGTTGGGCACGCAGTAGTGCACAACATCATACTTGCGGAAAACGGGCTTGCTATGGCTGGTCATCTCGCTGGTTTCGAAGCAGCCACCCTGGTCGATGCTCACGTCGATGATGACCGAGCCGGGGGCCATGCTGGCCACCATTTCCTCGGGCACCATGAAGGGAATGCGGCCGTCCTCGACCGCCAGCGCGCCGATGACGACATCGGCCCGGCGGATTTGCTGGCTGAGGGCGAACGTATCCAAGGTACTGGTGTAGAGCTGCATGCCCAGGTTATGCTTGAGGCGGCGCAGCTTGTAGAGGTGGTTGTCGAACACTTTCACTTCGGCCCCGAGGCCGGTGGCGGCGCGGGCGGCGTACTCGGCCACCGTGCCGGCCCCGAGGATAACGACCTGCGACGGCGGCACCCCCGTGATGCCCCCCAAAATAATGCCTTTGCCCTCATTGGAGCGGGCCAGGTATTCGGCCGCAATCAGCATCACGGTCGAGCCCGCGATTTCGCTCATGGCCCGCACCACCGGGCGGGCACCGCTGGGGTCTTTCATCAGCTCAAAGCCAATGGCATTGATTTTTTTGCGGGCCAGGGCCGCGATGTAATCAGAGGTCATCGAACCCATTTGCAGGGCCGATATCAGGGTTTGGTTGGCGTGCAGCAGCTCAATTTCTTCGAGCGTGGGCGGGGCTACCTTCAGCAGCACGTCGGCCTTGAATACTTCTTCGGCCGAATAGGCAATCTGAGCCCCGGCTTCGGAATAGGCGTGGTCGGCGTACTTGCTGGGCTCGCCGGCCCCGGCTTCCATGAGGACTTCGTGGCCTTCGGTTACGAGGTGCTGCACGGCTTCGGGCGTGAGGCCGATGCGGTTTTCCTGGAGCGAGGTTTCGCGGGGCAAGCCGATGAAGAGCTTGCGCTTGCGCGTTTCTACGGCCAGCATCGATTCCTGCGTGAAATAGGCGCGGCTCGTAGCCAGAGACTCAAAACCGGTAGGAAGCTGCTCAGCCATTTTAGTAAATTGAAAATTATATATTAAGAATTAAAAATCAAGAATAATTAAATTAATAAGACAGCTAACGCTTGAGGCAGGTAGGTGAGAGCTTACTGTTTTTAATTATTAATTTGTAATTTTTAATTGGATTTCGCGGGCTTCGGCACTCAGCGCTTCTATGCGCACTTCGAGTCGAGGCACCGGCAGTAGGGCCGCCACGCGGGCGGGCCATTCCACCAAACAAAGATACCCGGAATCGAGGTACTCGGTTGCCCCCATCCGCTCGGCTTCCTCAATGGAGTCAATGCGGTAAAAATCAAAGTGGTACACGGGCTTGTCGCGGCTATCCCGGTATTCATTGACCAAGGCAAACGTGGGACTGCTCACATCGTCGACCACGCCCAGAGCGGTAGCCAGCGCCCGAATGAGGGTGGTTTTGCCGGCTCCCATTTCGCCTTCGAATACCACCACGGTGGCCCCGGTTTTGGCAATGGCGGCTTGCACCTGGGCGGCGGCAGTGGGTAGGTCGGCCAGCGAGGGCACGGCAATGGTGAGGGGGTGCATATGGCGAAATTACCGGCTATGGGGCATAAATAAGGTGTTTTTTTTGAAAAATCCCATCTGCGCCTCCCCTTTGCGCGTAATCGTCCACAGTAAACAATTCATTTCAAATGGAGTACACTCCTCATTTTGCGATGAAATAAGTGGCCGGAACCGGCTGCGCGGCACCTACTTCTCTACCTTTCCTTCTTTATTGTATGCCCATACGCTACCTGGTACGGCCCAGTTACACTGCTGCTTGTTTGCTGCGGGTGCTGCTGCTAAGTACTGCCCTTACCACTACCATTGCCACCCCGCAGGCTTGTCTGGCTCAGGCTCCTGCCCCCATTGGCGGCACCGTGGCCAGCCCCACGGGCGCGGCCATCGAATTTGCCACCATTACGCTGCACCGCGCCACCGACTCGACGGTGGTAAAAACCGAATTCAGCGACGAGCACGGGGCTTTCCGGCTGGCGGGAGCTGCGGGCGGGCGCTACGTGGTTTCGGCGGCGCAGGTGGGGTTTGCGCGGTACTGGAGCCTGGCGTTTGAACTGCCGGCGACGGGCATGGTGCTGCCCGCCATCGCGCTGACTACCAGCCAGGCTACAGCCCTAAAGGAAGTAACCGTAACGGCCCGCAAACCGCAGTTTGAGCACCTGGCCGACCGCACCGTGGTGAACGTAGCCGATAGCCCGCTCACGGCTGGGGCCACGGCGCTCGACGTGCTGGGCCGCTCGCCCGGCGTGACCACCGACGGCAGCGATAACCTGGCCCTGCGCGGCCGCACCGGCCTGTTGGTCGTCATCGACGGCAAACGCGTGCCCCTCACCGGCTCCGAGCTGGCCGATTACCTCAAGGCCCTGCCCGCCGAACAGCTGCAAAGCATCGAGCTGATAACCAACCCACCGGCCAGCTACGATGCCCAGGGCGGGGCGGGCGTTATCGCCATCAACCTGAAAAGAGACCAGCGCCTGGGCACCAACGGCAGCGCCAATGCCAGCTATGGGCGCGGCGAATACGGCAAGTTCACGGGCGGCCTCGCAATGAACCACCGCCGCAAAAACAGCAACGCCTACGGCAGCTATGCCTACACCGACCGCCGGGGCTTCACGCGCCTCGATTTCAGCCGGCAGTTTGCGGCCAGCCCCGTGCTGCCGGCCGGCAGCAGCACCCAGCACAACGAGCAGCTGTCGCATTTGCGCTCGCACACTGGCAAGCTGGGACTGGATGTGAACCTGTCGAAACACACGCTGCTGGGCGTGTCGGTGAGCGCGCTGGCGAGCCAGGCCACCACGGCCACCACCAACAACACGCGGCTGTTTGGGCCCGTGGGCAAACCTACGGACAGTTACGGCTCGCTGACCAACCAGGATATTAACCGCCCCAGCGGCGCGGCCAACCTCAGCCTGCGCCACACCTTTGCCGATTCGGCCGCGGCCAGCTTTTTCACGGCCGATGCCGACTACGCCCGCTACCGCACCACCCGCCTGCTGGCCCTGAATACACGGTACTTTGAACCGGCCCAGCCCTCGGTTTTGCTCAGCGGCGACCAGCTCAGCACCCTCACTATTCAGTCGGCGAAGGCCGATTACAGCCAGCCCCTGCCCCACCGGGCCCGCCTGGAAGCCGGCTTGAAAACCACCCGCGTGACCTCGGATAACAACCTGGCATTTGCCACCACTACCAACGGCGTTACCGTGTTTCGGCCCGATATCTCCAGCGTTTTTCGGTACGATGAGAACGTGAACGCGGCCTACGTGAACGTGCGCGGCACCCGGCCCCAAACCACCGTGCAAGCGGGCCTGCGCGCCGAGCAAACCAACACCCTGGCCGAGCTATCGGGCGAAACCAGCCGCGAGCGGCATTATTTACAACTCTTTCCCAGCCTCACGGTGCAGCGCACCCTCAGCGAGCGGCACGCGCTGGCCCTGGCCCTGGCCCGCCGCATCGACCGGCCTACTTACCTGCAAATAAACCCCTTGCGCAACTACCTCGATGCCACCTCCTACCGCTCGGGCAACTCCGCGCTGGTGGCCCAAACCAGCTACAATATCGAACTGACGCACACCTACCGGCAGAAATTCAGCACTAGCCTGGCCTACGCCCGCACCGACCAACCCATCGTAAGCGCCGTGCAGCCCGCGCCCGATGGCGCCCGCTTCGTGCTGAACCGCGACGTGAACCTCACCACCGAGCACTACTACGGGCTTACGCTCACGGCCCCGCTCGACCTCACCAAATGGTGGACGCTGTATGCCAACGGCGTGTTTTATTACGCCTGGTTTGTGGGCGAGCTGGCCGGCACCGCCCTCAACAATGGCCGCCCGGCCTGCACGCTCACCGCCAACAGCAGCTTCACGCTACCCAATGGCTGGTCGGCCGATTTGAATGGTCAGTATCAGTCGCGGGAGGTGTTCGGGTTTGAAAACAGCCGGCCCCGAGGCCAGATGGCAGCGGGCTTGCAAAAAAGCTTCTGGAACAAGCAGGGCACCCTGCGGGTGAACGTGGCCGATATTTTTTACACGGCTCCCGTGGGGGCCATGGCAACCTACGCCAATTTTCGCGAAACCTTCTCGCGGGCCGAGGATACGCGCGTGGCCACCGTGGCCTTCTCCTACCGCTTCGGCAGCAGCAAGGTCGCGGCCGCCCGCAAGCGGGCCGCCGGGGCCGAAGAGGAAATTCGCCGGGCCGCCGGGCAGTAACGCTTCCTAAAAGGGAGAAAACAAAACGTCATGCAGAGCGTAGCGAAGCATCTTTACAGTGAAGCTATTTAGAAAGTCCAATTGTTCTGATTAGTTACGGGGTAAAGATGCTTCGCTACGCTCTGCATGACGTTCCTTTATTCCTGTACTAACGCGCCACATCTTTTACCTTCGTGGGCCGCAACGGCATTCATCATCCCGTTCCTACCCCATGCAAGTATCCCAGATGGCAGCCGGCCTGAGCGGCTCCGAAATCATTCGAATCGGCAACCAGGTAAGCGAGCAGGTGCGCCAAGGAGCCAATATCTGCAACCTGACCATCGGCGATTTCGACCCCAAAATATTTCCCATTCCGGCGGAGCTGACGACCGGTATCATCCAGGCCTACCAGGCCGGGCACACCAACTACCCGCCCGCCGCCGGCATTGTTGAACTGCGCCAAGCCGTATCCGATTTCCTGAAAGCCCGCCAGGGCCTGGCCTACGGTCCCAACGATATGCTGATTGCCGGCGGCTCGCGGCCGCTCATCTACGCCACCTACCGCGCCCTGGTCGACCCCGGCGACCGGGTGATTTTCCCGCTGCCCAGCTGGAACAACAACCACTACTGCCACCTCACCGGGGCCACGCCCGTGGCCGTGCCCACCCGCCCCGAAAACGACTTCATGCCCACAGCCGCCGACCTGGCCCCGCACGTAGCGGGCGCTACGCTACTGGCCCTGTGCTCGCCCCTGAACCCCACCGGCACCGTCTTCACCAAAGCCGGCCTGGAGGAAATCTGCGACCTGGTGATTGCCGAGAACAAGCTTCGTGCCCCCGACGAAAAGCCGCTTTATATCCTCTACGACCAAATTTACTGGCTCCTGACTTTTGGTGGGGCCCAGCACTTCGACCCGGTGAGCCTGCGCCCCGAGCTGCGCGACTACGTCATTTACATTGACGGCACGTCCAAGTGCTTCGCCGCTACCGGCGTGCGCGTGGGCTACAGCTTCGGCCCCACGGCCATCATCGAAAAGATGAAATCCATTCTGGGCCACGTGGGGGCCTGGGCACCAAAGGCCGAACAAGTGGCCGCCGCCCACTTCATTCCCGAAACCGCCGCCGTGGATGCGTTTTTGGAAACCATGAAAGCCAAACTCCAGCACTCCCTCGAAGCCCTGCACGCTGGCCTGCTCGCCCTCAAAGCCGAGGGTTATCCGGTTGATGCCGTAGCGCCGGCCGGGGCCATTTACCTCACCATTAAAATCGACGTACTGGGCCGCACCGCCCCCGATGGCACCGTGCTGGCTACCACCAAGGAGCTTACCACCTACCTCATCGCCGAGGCCAAGCTCGCCCTAGTGCCGTTCTCAGCCTTCGGCTCACCGGCTTCGGAGCCGTGGTTCCGCGCCTCGGTGGGCGCTGAAACGGTAGAATCTATTGCGACAGCGCTGCCGCGTTTGAAAGCGGCGCTGGATAAGCTGAAGTAGAAGGCCACTTTTTGGCGCGGCAGCACGTTATTGGTTCTCCGTTTTTATCTTTCTGATATGAGCACGCTGAAACTGACCATTCCCCTCACCATCCCGCAATTGGCCGAAATGCTGCGTGCCCAATTTTCTCCCCAGGAGCGGCGGCAGCTGGCGCAGCTTATGCAGGAGCCACCGCTCAAACCGAAAACCAAGGCTGCGCTTCCATTAGTGGCCGACGATTTACGGGAGGCCTTTGCGGAAGTAAAAGCTGCTCGCAAAGGGCAAAAGCAATTTCGCAGCCTAACCGACGTGCTTGATGAATTACAGGATTGAAGCGACAGACCTATTTGTGAAACGGTTGAAGCCGCTGCTGAAAAAGTATCCGTCCCTCATCGCCGATTTAAAACTGCTCAACCAGCAATTGGCCGAAACCCCTCGTCAGGGCGATGGCTTGGGCCAGAACTGCTACAAAGTCCGGTTGGCAATTCGCAGCAAAAAAACCGGCAAGTCGGGCGGAGCACGCATTATTACGCTGGTGCAAGTGGTTGATGAACAAGCGCTGCTACTCACCATTTACGACAAAGCTGACCGGGCTGACCTGCGGCCCGGCGAGTTGGAAGAGCTGCTGAAAATGCTGGGATAATTCGCGCAAAGTTTCGCGAAGTAAAAAAAGTTAAGTCTCGCAAAGGATGACATAACGTCAAACTTTGCGAGACTTTGCTTTTTTTACTTCGCGAAACTTTGCGCTACCCCTTCGCCGTGAGCGTAACATACGGGATAATGCATTCCTCCAGCGAAATACCGCCGTGCTGGAACGTGTCCTTGTAATAGTTCACGTAGTAATTGTAATTGTTGGGGTAGGCGAAGAAATAATCCCCAATCGTAAATACATACGCCGTGCTCACGTTCTCACGGGGCAGAAAAATAGATTCCGGCTTGCGCACCACGTACACGTCGCGCGAATCTTCGAAGCCCAGGTTTTTGCCGTGCTTGTAGCGCAGGTTGGTGTTGGTGTTGCGGTCGCCCACAATTTTGTAGGGGCGCTTGCAGCGGATGGTGCCGTGGTCGGTGGTGATGATGAGCTTGCCCTTTTTCTCGGCAATCTGCTGCATCATCTCATACAGCGGCGAGTGCAGGAACCACGAGCGGGTGATGCTGCGGTAGGCCGATTCATCGGCGGCCAGCTCC
>JAYULN010000709.1:0-1134 GCA_043763525.1 Hymenobacter sp. | reverse complement strand
TCACACCAAGTGGTTGGCATGACTAGCACCTAATCTGCGTTTCCAAGCAGTGAAGGCACATGGATACATTTTGGTGCGGTTGCCCTGATTCGGATAGGCTCTAAGGGCCAAAGCCCGCAACTTGGGTTAAGAATCAGATTACAGCAGTCCTCACCATCTACCAAGGCCCTAATACTCGTCCCGAAGTGACTTGCGGGTATAAGTAGTCGTTCAACAGTAAACAAGTTGGTAGTGGTCCGTTGTCCGTCAATTAGAGCAGATTTCACATCAGTGTACATGTCCCGGTCGGACGGCTCCGCCGTCGGACCGGTTGTTGCTGGAACGAGGGCTGAACAACTGGCCCAGCCGGCGCATCCGTCAACCGGTCGGACGGCTCCGCCGTCGGACCGGGACACGTACACTGACCTGGGAACCGCTGTAGTTTATCAATGACCTAACAGCTGCCAACTGAAGATTAGCAACTTAGCGGGGCCACGACACAAAAAAGCCCCGTCCGGAAATCCGGACGGGGCTTTTAACCCGGCAACAAACCGCGAACGGTAAATGCCGTGGCAGGAGCTTACTTCTTCTCGATGCGGCGCACAGCCGTGGTGCTGCCTTGCTGCACTTCGAGCAGATACACCCCGCTGGCCAGCGAGGCCGGCAGCAGCAGTTGCTGGTCGGCACCCAGGCGAGCCGGGGCCAGCACCAAGCGGCCGGTCAGGTCGCGGAGGGCCACCGTGGCCGGGGCCGAGGTGGGCAGTTGCACCGTGAGACGGTCAGTAGCCGGGTTGGGGAACACCGTTAGGCCGGGCAAGGCCTGACTGGCCAGCGTGGCCGACACCAGGTTAAACGCAGCTGCGCTCGTAGCAGTGCCGCCCGGCGTTACTACTGTCAGGAAACCATTCACACTGCCAGTGCCACCAGGTAGCACCAAGGTGATGGTGGTGGCATTCACGACCGTGAAATTGGGCACGTTAAAGGTGCCGATGCGCACAGCCGTAGCTCCCGTCAGGTTGGTTCCCCTGATGGTGACCGTAGTACCGGGGCCACCCGTGGTGGGCGTGAAGCTGACGATGGTGGGCACGGGCACCGTCACCGTTAAGGTGGCCGCCGCCGAGGTGCCGCCGCCGGGCGCGGCGTTGGTCACGGTCA
>JAYULN010000708.1:0-3046 GCA_043763525.1 Hymenobacter sp. | reverse complement strand
GGGTCGAGGCCGATGCTGGCCGCCGGGGTTTCGCCGGCCGTGTAGCCGGCTTCGAGCAGCGCCGTTATTTCGACCAACTTCTTCTTAGTGGCCCGGCGGCGGTCAGCGAGGGTTTTGTACTTGTTCATGCCCGTGTACTGCTTGCGCACGAGCTGCCCCTTATCCGTATCCCACACCTTGAAATCAATGTACCAGCGCTTACTCAGGTCGCCGTCCGCGTCGAACAGGCGGGGCTTTTGTTCGGGGTCCAACATTTTCAGCCTGTTTAATTCCTGTGATAATTTGACCACCGGGCACAAAAAAACGGCGCTTCCAAGCTGGAAACGCCGTTTTTGTAGGTAGCGGGGACTGGACTCGAACCAGTGACCTTTGGGTTATGAGCCCAACGAGCTACCAACTGCTCCACCCCGCACTGTTTGTGATACAAAGGTAAGGCAAGTTTTTCCTTCACACAAGGCCAGGACACTTTTTCGTTGCTATCGGGGTCTAAATCTGATTTCCCGGCGGGAGCGCGGGGTGCTAATGGGGTCCTTACCAGACGGTTCGGGTTGGAATTTATTAATTCAGCGGCAGCAGGCGGCCCACGAGGGTGGCACTACCTTTGTGGCTTGCCCGTTAATCTTTACCCATGAGCCCAATTTTGGTCCAGGACTTTCTGGAAATTAGTTACCGGGCCGATTTGGACGTGTTGGTGGCCCGCTGGCTCCGCCCCATCGAGCTGCCGCAGATGCAACAGGGCTACCAGCTGCTATTGGAAGCCGCCCAGGCCGGCAACTGCCGCCAGTGGCTGCTCGATGTGCGCCGCCGCCTCAACACCCACCAGATAGGGGCGCAGTGGATGGTCAGCTCCTTTTTGCCGCAGCTAGGGACCCAGCTGGGCGGGCGCACCCGGCTGGCCTACCTGCTGGCCCCCGTGTACACGCGCGATTCGGCGGCCGACTCGGCCTTTCCGCCCCCATCGTACTTCACGGGCAAGCCGTTCATCGGCGAGCGGTTTATTGAGGAAAATGCCGCCATTGAGTGGCTGCGGGTGAACTTGGGCAGCTGAAACCGGCCCGGCAGCTACGGCCGGTCAGACTACGTAACAGGCGAGAGCTTCGTATTTCTTACCTCCGCTATGCTTCCGCTTTCCTTTACCATGCCCCGCACTGCTCGCTATTTATTGCTGGGCGAGCCGGGACCGGGCATTGCCCACGTGTGGGTGTGCCTGCACGGCCACGGCCAGCCGGTGGCCGACCTGGCCCACCAACTCCAAAACCTCGACACGCCCGAGCGGCTGTTGGTGCTGCCCCAGGCCCTGAGCCGCTACGACCAGCCCGGCTCCGGCCCGGAAGTGCCCATCACGCAGGCCGCCTGGTTTGCCACCGATTCGCTGCTGCCCGACTTCGATGACCTCGGCACCTACCTCGATGCCCTGACCCAGGAGGTGCTGGCCGCCTGCCCGCCCCACACGCCCCTCACGGTGCTGGGCTGCGGGCACGGCGCGGCGGCGGCCTGCCGCTGGCTCGCCAACAATGGCACCGACTACCACCAACTGATTTTGTGCGCCCCCGTGTTTCCGCCTGCCATCGACCGGCGGGCTACGCTGGTGGCGCTGCCCGAGCGCCCGGTGCTGGTGGTGAGCACCACCACCGATACCTACTCGCCCGAAGCGGCCGGCGATGGCCTGATGCAAGACCTGCTTGATGTGGGCCTGAGCGCCCGGCAGCGCCTCGTGGATGCCGGGCCGCTACCACTAGCCGCCCTGGCCGACCCCGAAGACTAGCCCCGAAACTACTCTATTCGGACCGGCGCGGCTACGCTTTACCTTTGCGGACGCGGGGTGGCCGGGGCGTGCGTTGCCAGATGGGCACGCATAGCTACTCCGGCCTTCTGCTCTATCCAGCCGACTATGTCCGACAAACGCTCGCCCGCCCTGGGCTTCATTTTCGTCACCATCCTGATTGACGTTATCGGGCTGGGTATCATCATTCCGGTGGTGCCCAAGCTGATTCGGGAGCTTACGGGCGAGGGGCTGAGCCGGGCTTCGGAGTATTCGGGCTGGCTGACGTTTGCCTACGCGGCGGCGCAGTTTTGCTGCGCGCCGGTGGTGGGCGGGCTCAGCGACAAGCTGGGGCGGCGGCCGGTGCTGCTGGCCGCGCTGCTGGGCCTGGGGCTCGATTACATCTTTCTGAGCTTCGCCCCGACGCTGGCCTGGCTATTTGTGGGGCGCGTCATCGCGGGCATCACGGGGGCCAGCTTCACCACGGCCACGGCTTACATCGCCGACATCAGCACGCCCGACAAGCGGGCCCAGAACTTTGGGCTGGTGGGCGCCGCGTTTGGCATGGGCTTCATTATCGGGCCGGCGGTGGGCGGATTGCTGGCGGGCTTTGGCTCGCGGGTGCCGTTTATGGTGGCGGCGGGCCTGAGCTTGTGCAACTTCCTCTACGGCTACTTCGTGCTGCCCGAGTCGCTGACTCCCGACAAGCGCCGGCCGTTTGAGTGGCGGCGGGCCAACCCCGTGGCCTCGCTGCTGCGCCTGCGGCAGTACCCGGCGGTGCTGGGCCTGGTGGCGGCCTTGGTGCTGATATACCTGGCGGGGTCGGCCACACAGTCGGTCTGGACATTTTATACCATGCTCAAATTCAACTGGACGGAGCGGCTGGTGGGTATTTCGCTGGGCGTGGTGGGCCTGTTTTCGGGACTGGTGCAGGGCGGGCTGGTGCGGGTGGCCATTCCGAAGCTGGGCGCGGCGCGGGCCATCGTCATCGGGCTGGTGTGCTACACGGTGGGCTTCGTGCTGTTTGCCTTCGCGCCCAGCGGCTGGCTGATGCTGGTATTCCTGGCCCCCTACTGCCTGGGCGGACTGGCCGGGCCAGCCTTGCAGGGCACTATTTCGAGCCAGGTGCCGGCCAACGAGCAGGGCGAATTGCAGGGCTCGCTCACCAGCCTCATCAGCGCCACCGGCGTGGTGGGGCCGCTGCTGATGACGCATTTATTCGCGTTTTTTACGCGCCCCACGGCCCCGGTGCAGTTTCCGGGGGCACCGTTTTTACTGGGGGCC
>JAYULN010000707.1:0-17586 GCA_043763525.1 Hymenobacter sp. | reverse complement strand
GGCACCGAGCTAACCGCCCACGGCTACGACCAGACCCGCGACCCGCTCGACCTCCTCACCGACGCCCAAACCCGCCTCACCAACCTCCATCGCACCCTAGAAACCCGCCCCGGCCAAACTGCCGCCGCCGCCTTCGACCCAACCTTCGACCGCCTCGCCCTGGCCATCCAACAACGCGGCCTTACCGGCGTCCCTACCGGCCTCGCTGCCCTCGACGGCCTCACCGGCGGCTGGCAGCCCGCCGACCTCATCATCCTCGCCGCCCGCCCCGCGATGGGCAAAACCGCCGCCCTGCTGCATTTCGCCCGCACCGCCGCCCTCGACCACGGCCACCACACCGCCGTTTTCAGCCTCGAAATGCCCACTCTGCAGCTCATGCAGCGCATGGTGGCCAGCGAAGTTCCCGGCTACAGCAACTCCGACCTGCGCCGCGGCAACCTGCCCGGCGGCCCGGAACAAGTGGCACACATCAAGCAGCAGGCCCAGCGCCTGCGCACCCACGGCCACCGTCTACACCTCGACGATACCCCCGGCCTCAGCATCCAGCAGCTACGCGCCAAGTGCGCCCGTCTCCATGCTCAACACCCCCTCAGCCTGGTATTGGTCGATTACATCCAGCTCATGCGCGGCGACCAGAAGGGCAACCGGGAACAGGAAGTAGGCAGCATCAGCCGGGGCCTCAAAGAGCTGGCCAAGGAGCTAAACGCTCCTGTCATCGCCCTCAGTCAGCTCAGTCGCGATGTGGAGAAAAGGGGCGGTGAGAAGCGCCCGCTGCTTTCGGACCTACGTGAGTCCGGTAGCCTGGAGCAGGATGCCGACTGCATCATCTTCCTCTGGCGCGGCGAATACTACAACATTGCCGAGTACCAGGACGGCACCCCCACCGCCGATACCGTTCTTTTCGACCTCGCCAAGCACCGCAACGGTGCCACCGACGAGTTGATTACCGCCTGCTCCATGCGCCGCGGCACCTTCCAGGACCTGCTACCCGGCGGCGCGGGCCACCGCCCACTACCCGCCTCGCACTTCGACCAGCCTAATTTCTAGCCAGTCCCCATGCCTGCCTCCATCGTCATCAGTTGCTTCGACCTCACCACCACGCTCGTCCAGCCGTGAGTTGATGCCGGCTACCTCTGCTACTGCGTAGACCTTCAGCACCCGCCCGGCGAAACCCGCGAGGGCAATATCATCCGCGTTAGAACCGACGTGCGCGAGTGGCTGCCGCCCTATGACCCCGTGGCCTTCGCTGCCTTCTTTCCGCCCGGCACCGACACCGCCATCTCCGGCCGCGCCTACTTCCGCCGCAAGGGTTTCGGCGGCGTTATCAAGGCCCTGCAGCTGTTCGAATGGTTCGTCCGCCTCGCTGCATGGTGCAACTGCCCCTACTTCATCGATAATCCGGTTAGCACCGTCAGCACCTACTGGCGGCCCGATAATGCGGTAAGCCAAACGCTTGGAACCCAAACGCCGCTTGCAGTTCCAGCAGATGTTCGAGACGTTCGCGCAGCGTTTGCTTACGCTGGCAATCACCGTCAATTCCGGTACCGAAAGCTTCAACATGGTGGCCACAAACGTGAGCAAGGAAGCAGCTGGCAACTGCTCCGGGCCCAGCACCACGCCCGGAAAGCGCAGGTGGCGAAGTTGCACGGCGAAACCCAGGAGATTGGCCATGCCCCGGTCCGGTGTTGATGAACCAGTGAGAGGTCGGCTTCACCAAAGGTGTACTGCCGGATGAACTCCTCGGAGCTTTCGGGCAGCGCCAAGAGTTATTCCCGCTCCATCGCCGAAAGAGCCGAAAGAATAGAACGACAAGGCACAAGCAGTAGGAGCGTAGCGTAATTGGTCGAAAGGTGGTGATTCCGCTCCATTCGGCCAACGCGAGCCCGAACAGCTGCTACCTACCCGTATGCAGTTGTTCTGAAAAACGACCGTATCCACAAACAAACGCGACCTTTGATGAAATCTTTCATGTGATTTTCAATTAGTTGATTATTATTTTACTTCATTGTATATATTATTGAAATAAATATTGAATAGTTGGACAGGTGTTATGCTCCTTTCCCTATTCCGAGCGAACTGCTCCCTAGCTTGTGCTTCCACCACGAGTTCAACTGCTCACACCAAACGGCTGCTGACTTCTGTTAACAAGTTGCCGAAGCCTACAATACCAAACGTACGTGCGTCCAAGGCCGGCTCCAGCGTTACGTTTCTACCCTCTTGGTCTACGAACGCTCTTTTCGTAAATTCGTCAGCTATTTTTCTTTTCCTTCCATGCATCAGCATGACGTAGCCCGTTCTCGCGCGTCGTACGTAGCATCGGCCGTGCAGGGCAATGTTTGCAAAGGATGAACAAGCAGACCAGCGTTTCCTTATTAGAATCTACTTCCCCTTCCTTTGACAACAACGCTACCTTTCCGTGTTTTACTCTGCGTCTTGCTGGTCGTCGGGCTTTCCAACTGGGGTTCGTTTCGCTCTGGCGTGGCCCAGGCCCAGTGCCTGTCGGCCGCAGTGTGCGCCCCCGGCAGTGCCCCGACGAGCAATCTAGCTTTTGGCATGGGAATTTTTCGGGTCACGCTGGCGGGCCTGGACACGACGACCAATGGTGCGGCCGACGGGTATCAGGACTATGCCTGCCGCGCCGGTGCCGCGCAACTGGTGCGCGGGCAAACGTATGTACTTGGCGTACGCACCAATCCCAATGTCGATGAAACAGTCCGCGCCTGGATTGATTTTGACCAGAACGGGGCGTTCTCAGCAAGTGAGCTAGTGGCCGCCCCGGCCCCCGGACGGCAGCATCAGGCTTCGTTTGCCGTACCCACTGCCACGCCTGTTGGTGTCGCGCTGCGTCTGCGCATTGCCGCCGATTACGTCAATGCCCCCGTTCCAACGGCCTGCTCCAGCCCGCAGTTTTCGCAAACGGAGGATTATCGGGTCGTTATTTTAGCCACGCCTACTCCCCGACCGGTTGTGCGCTTTTCCGTTGCCGATACCGTAAGCTGCTCGGGAGTGGTGTTTTTCAACGATGAATCCATCAACACTCCGACCACGTGGCGGTGGGATTTCGGCGACGGTACCAATTCGGTGCAGCAACACCCGCAGCACACGTATGCCCCTGGCAGGTACACCATCCGGTTGCGGGCGTGCAATGCCACCGGATGTGACTCGCTGACGAAAAGTCGTTACGTGCTGGTGCGGGCCGATGCCCCGCGGAGTGCGAGTTGTCAGCCAATCACCACTAACTATTGCTGCAACTTTGGCGTGACCCGCGTGCGTTTGGCGAATATTGACCACGCATCAGCCGACGGCCGGGCCGGATATGAGGATTTCAGCTGCGCCTACCGAGCCATGCTTACCGCCGACCGCTCATACCAGTTGCAGCTCACCACGGGGCTGAACCCGCACGATGTACGGGTGTACCTCGACCTGAACGACGACGGCCAACTGGACCCTATTACCGAACGACTGTACCAGGGATTGGCGGTTCTGAATCCCAGCGTGGGCTTGACCATTGCTTCTGGTACTACCGGCCTGGTTTTCAACCGTCCGCTCCGCCTGCGCATTTGGGCCGACGCGGGCGGCGGGAGCTTTAGCGGGCCTTGCTCGGCCCCGCAGAGCGGGCAGGTTGAGGACTACAGCGTCGTCGTTGTCCCGAATGCGGCCCCGCCAACGGCCTCGTTTGCGCTCACCTACCAGCAAACCTGTCCATCGGCCGTAGTAGCAGTGGCCAATCAATCCACGGGCGGTGCTACCAGCTACCAGTGGAATTACGGCGATGGCACGAGCTCAACGGCCACCGCGCCGGCCGCGCACACGTATGGCACCGCTGGTTTGTACCAAGTTAGTCTGGTGGCCACCAATGCGTTCGGCCGCGACACGGCCCGGCGCACGGTGGCCGTAGCGAACAACTGCCCCGGCTATTGCTTGGCCGAAGGCCGTGGGGGTACGTCTGGTTTCCCCGCCTATTTTTCGCGCGTGCAGCTTGGCACGCTGGATAACACCGATACGCGCCAACCCGGCGTGGGGTACCGCGACTTTACGGCGCGCTACGCGGAGCTTCGGCAGGGGCAGTCTTATCCCGTCCGTATCGAGTCGTTGGCGTGGGTTTTCGCTGGTAATGGACCCTGGACCCGCATAACCGGTTGGATTGACTACAACCAGAACGGCGTATTTGAAGCGGCCGAGCGCCTCGGCCGCTTCACGCAGTTCAGCCCGCTCACGTTTGCGCTCACCGTGCCTTTGTGGGCGCTGCCTGGTGCCACCCGGCTGCGCCTCCAGATTTGCGCCGACAATCAATACTGGTCGGCCGAAAGCTGCCCGCCGGACTACTTCAACGTGAGCACCGAAGACTACACGGTGGTAATTCTGCCGGCAGCCGTGGCACCCCGGACCGGTTTCACGGTTGATATGACCCCCGTGTGTACGGGTACGGTGCAGTTGCGCGATACCAGCTGGGCGGCCCCCACGGCCTGGTACTGGACGTTTGGCGACGGCAGCAGCAGCGCCCAGCAGCACCCCCAACACACCTATGCGGCCGCAGGCACCTACACCGTGGGCTTGCAAGCACGCAATGCCTACGGCAGCAGCAGCGTTAGCCGGACCGGCTACGTGACGGTGGGAGCCGCCGCCGTGGCCCCGCGCCCGGCCGCCTGCCTGCCGCCACTGGGCATCACGGGGAGCGGCCGGGGCATTGCCACCTGTGCCATTGGCTCGTTCTTATATACGGGCAGTGTGGCCGATGCGGGTTATCGGGATGAGACCTGTTCGCGCAGCCCGCTGCAACTAACGCGCGGCGTGGCTTATCCGGTGCGGATAACGGCCTTTAGGAACGCGACCATTCCAGCTAACCAGGTATTTATTTGGCTGGATGCCAACGATGACGGCCGTTTCGACCGCCTCACCGAACTGGTGTTTTCGTCCCTAAACCAAGGCCCCTATTACGACCCTAAAATCGGAAATTTGACGGTGCCGGCCACCACGCTGCTCAACCGGCCATTGCGGCTGCGGGTGGCCTGGGACGGTGATGCTCCGTCGACAGTGCCCGAAGCGTGTTACCGGCAATCAGCCAGCCAGGTGCGCGATTTCACGCTGATTGCCACAACCGCTACGGCCATGCGTTCCAGTACTGCCCTGGTTCTGGAAGTATATCCCAATCCGGTAGAGGGCGGGCAGTTGTTTATAACTGTGCCATCGCTTGCCAACCACGCAGCACCGGTTTCACTACTGGATGCGCTAGGGTGCTTCGTTAAAAAAGCCTCAATCCCGCTAGACGCGCGTGGCAACGGTGTAATAGCCCTGGACGGCCTGCCGTCCGGTTTGTATCTACTCAGAGTTGGCGACCATTTTCCCGCGCACCGCATCGCGGTTCCGTGAGATTTCAGTACTGCTCCATTCTACGACAAACCTCTAATTTTTACCACCTATGATTACAGACTTTACCCGCCCCACCCCCAACCAACCGTCACCTGCTTCCTGGTGTACCATTCACAGGACAGACTCGTGGCTCCGGCGTACCTGGGGCCGGAATTGGGCCTTGCTTCGACTGGGCCTGGCCTTTATGGTGGGCAGCGCCTTAGCACAGATGGCCAAAGCCCAGCCCAAGTCCAATTGGGACATTCCAACGCCCAACGCGGCATCGTTGGGCGAATACGGGCAGGTGCCGGTTAACTTCTTCAACGGTCTGCCGTCCATTGCCGTGCCGCTGTACACCTTTAAGTACCGTGATATTGCTGTGCCAATCGGGCTGAACTACCACGCCGGGGGCAACCGCCCTGAAAACTACCCCGGTTGGGTGGGCCTGGGCTGGAACCTAGACGCGGGCGGGGCCGTGACGCGCATTGTGAACGGGCGGCCCGACGAAATCACGGCCTACGACATGAACGCGCAGAAGGGAACGGGCTACCAGTACCCCACCACGCGCGAATACGGCTACTTTTTTCGCTCGAACGAGTTCGACCGCCCCGACTGGGCCTCGCAGTCCTACGTGGCGGATTTTCTCAACAGTGCCCCCAATGCGTGGCTGTCCGTTGAGCTGGGACCCTTCGACGGCGAACCCGACGAGTTTATCTTCAACGCGGGCGATTTGAGCGGGAGCTTTTACCTGTACCGCGATGCCGGCAACACACTCCAGGTAAAAGTAAAAGCCAAAACCGGCGAGTACCTGAAAGTGGTGCCCATCCTCACCACCGCACCGGTCGACCTGTACGTGTTCAACGAAATAACCGTGCGCAAGCCGCAGGTGCACCTGCGGCGCTCGTTCACGGGCTTCACCGTGACGCGGGCCGACGGAACGAAGTACACCTTCGGCGGCAACTGGAACGCCACCGACCTGAACACCACCCCGGGCAGCTCCGATGGCGTGGTAACGCTGGCCACCAGCTGGTACCTCACCCGCATCGAGTCGCCGAAGGGCGACGCGGTGAACCTGGAATACAAGAAGCAGGGCGATGTCTTTATCAAGAACACCGCCCGCACCCGCACCTTTCTCTATATCGTGGGCAACAACAACTGCGCGTGCGGCGATTTGCAGCGCAGCTACACCCTGCAGCACCCCAGCTACCTGAGTAAAATTACGGCCCCCGACGGCTCCGAAGTGGAGTTTCTCAGCGCCCGGTCCAGCCAGCTGCAGTACGACTTTACGTCCACTCCGCGCGACCACGAGGCCCAGTTTGCGCCCATTGTACCGGGCGGCCGATGGGACCCGAAGTTGCTGACGTACAACTACCTGCTCAAACTTAACCAGATAAAAATAAAGGGAGTACGCAATATTGCCCTCAACTACGTGAACACAGCCAGCCAGCGCCTGCGCCTGGGCAGCGTGGAGGTGACCAACCCCACCGACGCGGCTTCCTTCAAGTACCAGTTTGCGTACAACCCGACCTTTTTGCCGGATTACAATTCCAAGCAAACGGATAACTGGGGGTACTACAACGGACGCGACTACGAGAACTTCACCAATACCAACGCCGCTAACACCTTCGACCAGCTTTATAACTACCGCACACCGGATGCGGCCCTGATGAAGGCCGAAACGCTGGAAAGCATCACGTACCCAACCGGGGGGCAGAGCGTGTTCGAGTTTGAGCCACACGACTACGCCAAAGTGGCGCAGCAGTACCCCTTCTCGCTGGTGAACCAGACGGGCACGGCCGGCGGGCTGCGCATTCGGCGCATTACCTCCAGCACCTCGGCCACCGACCCGAACCCGCAGGTGTGGGAGTATTTCTACAAGCAGCCCAATAATACTTCCAGCGGCGTGCTGTCGGGCATTCCGACTTACAAAGCCGAAGGCACCCAGTACGTCGATTTCCACTACAGCCAGTGGCGTGGCCTTGTCTATTTCAGCGGTACCGACCAGTTCCGGCAGAACTACCTGATTCTGGCGGAGAACTCGCAAAACCCGCTGAGCAACACCAACGGCAACCACGTCACGTACTCGCGGGTCGTCGAGAAGCGGGCCGGGCAGGGCCAGACCGTGTACCGCTACACCAACATCGACGCCCAGGTTGGTACCGCAAACCCATACGCCGACCAGGACCCGGAAGGCGTGGTTAGTAATATCGACGGCAAGATGACCAGCAACCCATTTACTTCCAAGGAGTTGGAGCGGGGCTTGCTGCTGGCCACCGAAGTGTACGATGAGGGCGGTAACTTGGTGCAGCAGGTGGAAAACCAGTACAACGACGACCCCACCCGATACAACGACTACGTGAAAAGCCTCAACGCACTGGTGATTTTCGGGCTGCCTTATCCCTTTGCCCGTGCTTCGGCCAACCGAATATACACCTTCTACCCCTACCTGAAGCAGCGCACCGAAACCCAGTATGGCCGCGGCACGGTGCCGGTGGTGACCACCACCAGCTATACCTACAACAACTACCGATTGGTGGCCGGGCAAAGCACGACAGATAGTGGGGGAAACAGCTTGCGCACCAACTTCCGATATGTTACCGACTTGCCGTACAACGGCCCTAATCCTCGTGTTAACACCACTCGAGGCATCGCATTATGTGTGGCTCGAAACATTATTTCCACTCCAATTGAAACGACATACTACCGTAATGATGCCGTTATTGGAGGGGAATTGATGCTGTTAGGTACCGTTAATGGCGATAATATTATTGCACCGTACCAAATCTACGAACTTGAGACTGCGCAGCCTGTGGCCAATGCTCAGTACACCCGCCTGTTTTTCCCAACCCCAACTTCTGCCAGCCCTTTCATTGCTCCTCAATTTGACGGGAGGTATAAGCTGCGCCAGACGTTCAACACCTACGATGCGCGTGGCAATGTATTAAGCGAAGTAAAAGAGGGCCGAACGCCCGTAAGCTACATATGGGACTATGGCAAAACCCTTCCCGTCGCTATCGCTCAGAACGCCGCACTCAATCGCATCGCCTATGCTGGTTTTGAATCGGACCCGAACGGCCGTTTTGTAGGCACCGATTATCAGACTTTTGACACCAATAATTGGGACTACGACCCTCGACCGAACCAAACCACGCACCTTCAACCAAGCGAGGGCTTCACTGGAAGCGGCTGCTACCGCTTGGACGGCGGTTGGGGCATCGGGCGCGGCAACGTTCCCGCCGGCGACTACGAGGTAAGCTTTTGGGCCAAAGGCGGCAAATCGAATATCTTCATATGGGGCGGACAGGTATTGAGCGAATCGGAAGGACCGGCCAATGCCAACGCGCAGGATTACCGCCTGGTGCGCTTTCGAGTGCGCCTGACGGTGACCGGCACCATTGCCTTCGATGCCTACGGCCGCCAGGTGGATGTAGACGACGTGCGGCTGTACCCAGTGGGGGCCCAAATGACCACTTACACGCACACGCCGCAAGTAGGCATGACGAGTACCTCCGATGCGAACAACCAGCCGACCCGGTACGATTACGACGGCTTGCAGCGCCTGCGCCTGGTGAAAGACAACCAAGGAAACGTCGTGAAGCACCTGCAATACCACTACCAGCAATAACGGAGCACCTGCTGCGAGTACCCAAAGGCCCGCAGCGGGCAGCCCTGAACCTACCTCCCACCGCTGTGCTTCGCACCCCTGGAATCAATGCTGTTAACCTGCCTAACGATGAAACACCCTTACCTTAATTTCAAAAAAACAGCCTGGCAGTTCGCCCTATTAGTGTGCTTGCTGCTAGGGGTCCGCACCAGCGTGCAGGCTCAGGACTTTAACATCGACGGCCCAAACCCCGTTATGCCGGGCGTTGGCACAGCTTATACCTATACGGGGGGGCACTCTGGTTCATTCACTAGCTGGCAAATCAGTGGCGGGTCAGAGGTTTCTCACACCAGCACCTCTATTGTAATCCGATGGAATGGCGGCCTAGGTGCCGGTTCCATTTCCTACTACAGAAGATATATAGACCCCCATACCAAGGAACGCTGGATTGAAAGCGACGGTGAATTGACGGTAACCATTGCCTGCGCCCCGAGCGCAGAAGGCGACGTCGCCAGTTCGGCCATTGAGTTGGGCACGCTCAATGCTTGCAATCAAACCATCAGCCGGGACTGTCCGGAGGTGACCGGAAGCGGCACGCTGCTGCACGACGATTTCAGTTATACTGGCCCTGCAGGAACGTGGGGCGTTGGAGCTCCCGACGTATATTACAAGTTCACGCTTGTCCGGCCAACCCTGGTGACGCTCACCACCTGCACTTCCGATTTTGACACAGTGTTGTTGCTCTACAACCAAGTTGACCAACAAAACCCGGTGGCTACTAACAATGATGCCAACGAGCCCGGCTGCCGGAGCACCGCGTCCCGAATTTCGCAAACGTTGCCTGCCGGTGTCTACCTGGTGGTGGTAGACGGCTACAATGCCTCGTGTGTGGGCAATGTACAACTCGGCGTGACAACGGCACCTGCTCCGCCCGCGCTGCTGGTATCGGACGGCCCGGAAATTTCGGCCGGGGGCACGGCTACCCTGGTGGCCTCGGGCGCGGACTCATACGTCTGGACACGGAACGGGGCACAAATTGGGTGGAATGCACAACTGAGTGTGTCGCCTACCACTACCACCACCTATGTGGCTACCGGCTCAGTGTGCAACGGGGCCCAGTCGGCCAGCAAAAGCGTGACAGTGTACGTAGCTACCGAAAACCGCAACTACATCATCACCCATATACCCCTGCAAGCCGGCTTTACTACCTGGCAAGCCCTGTTCGGGCACACCCAGCCCACGGACCAAGCCCAAACCAGCACGCAGTATTTCGATGGCCTCGGCCGTGCCGAGCAAACTGTAGCCTACCAAGCCAGCCCGGCGGGCCTCGACATGGTGGTGCCGGTGGTGTACGATGCCCTGGGCCGCCCGGCCACGACGCACCTGCCCTACGCCGGGGGCACTGATGGCCTATTCAAAACCAATGCGTTGGCCGCGCAGCTGGCCGCCTATGGCAACAGCACCATTGGCGACCGTATTGCCAACGACGACTCGCCCTGGGTCCGCAAAGCCTACGACCAGTCGCCCCTGAACCGGGTGCGCGAGCAGGGCATGGCCGGCGCGGTCTGGCAGCCTGGCACCGGCCACAGCGTAAAAACCGCCCACCGCGCCAACGAGGCCAGCGAAGTGCGGCGCTGGGTGTACGACTACACTACCCGCCAATGGTCATCGCCAGGATACTACGCCGCCGGCGTGCTGCTGGTGCAGGAAATCCGCAACGAGCACGACGTGCTCACGCTTGAATACAAGGATAAGGAGGGCCGGGTAGTGCTGAAGAAAACGCAGCTGGCCGAGGTGCCGGGTACCGCCTGCCTGGTGGTATCGGAAGGCACTACGCAGTCGGTGGCGCTGCCGGCCGGTACGCGCCTGCAGGGCATTCAGTCGGCCACGTGGGGCCGGCTGGCCACGGGCAGCGGCACGGGCTGCGGCGACATCGTGTTTGAGCCCAGCGGCAGCGTGGACGTGACGGCCAAAGTGCAGCAGCTGTTTGCTACTACGGGCAGCAGCACTGCGTTCAGCGTGACGGCTTCCAACGCCCTGGCCACGCCGGACCCGGCCGTAGGGTACCAGAAATGGCTGAAAGTGGTGGTCGACTGCACCCCCACGGGGGCCAATGATTATTTGTCGACTTACTACGCCTATGATGATTTTGGCTTGCTGCGGCTGGTTATTCAACCCGAGGGCGTGAAGTTGCTCAACACGCTGGGGGCGGCGGTGGGTCCCTACGCGGCCACCGATGACCTGATTCGCAAGTGGAGTTTCACCTACAACTACGATGCCCGGCACCGGATGATTGAAAGAGTGGTGCCCGGTGGGGCCAGTACGGCCATGCTCTACGACCGGGCCAACCGCGTGGTGGGCACCAAAGACCAGGCACCGGGTACGCCGGTTTCGGGGGCCTGGCACATCACCAAATACGACGCGCTGAACCGGCCGCTGCTGACGGCGTACACTTATTTATCCCAAACTCCGCAAGACCTGCAAACTGCCCTGAACGACCCGCTGCAAACGCCCGTCCTCAACGAGACGCGCACCACCAGCAGCGGAGTGGGCTACACGCTGAACCTGGCTTACCCGACCGTGAGCGCGGGGGAGGTGCGGACCGCCTCCTTCTACGACGACTACGCCTACCCCATGCTCACTGGCAAAGCCTTCGTCGACGAGAACGGGATGGTGAGCACCGCCGTCGCACAGGACCCCACCGGCCAGGCCACCGGCCGCGTCGAGTACGTCATCAACAACAGCGCCGCTTCGTTGCTGACCGTTACGTACTACGATGCACGCAACCGCCCCATTCAAACCCAAACCGACAACTACGGGGGCGGCAGCACCCGCACGACCTTGCAGCAGGATTTTACGCGCCTGCTCAGTTCCCTCACCACGCACAGCGACGGCACCACCACCCACACCATCCGCAACCGCTTCACCTACGATGCCGCCAGCCGGCCGCTGCGCGTGTTTCAGCAAATGGAGTACGGGCTGGCCGCCGGCGCTAGCATTGCCGAGGTGCTCGTGGCCGAAAGCGAGTACAACGAAGTGGGCCAGCTCGTGGACAAGAAGCTGCACAGCACCGACTGGGCCGCAGTAAGCACGCCAAGCGCGGCCTCCTTCCTGCAATCGGTGGATTACCGCTACAACATCCGCGGCTGGCTCACCAACATCAACAACCGCAACCTGTCCAACAACCCCAACGACCGGTTCAACGATGCCGATGCCAACCAGGACGACCCGACCAAAGCCGAGCCCGACCTGTTTGGTATGGAGCTGATGTATAACAAGAACCAGAACCTGTCGGACAACGGCTCCTCGATGCCCCTGGGCAAATCTCAGTTCAACGGCAATATTTCGGAAGTGATGTGGTACACCCGAGGCCGCAGCGACCTACAGGTGCTGCGCGGCTACGCCTACAACTACGACAATGCCAACCGCATCACCGAGGCCCAGTACCGGACGTACGAGGCGGGTGGCAGCGGCTACAGCTGGGGCAATGCCTCGTCGAACTTCACGGTGCCACAAGTGCAGTACGATGCCAACGGCAACATCACGCGCCTTGAGCGCAAGGGCCTCACCAACGTGCCCGGCCCGGGGGTGACCGCTGTGTACGGCGACCTCGATAAGTTAAGCTACAGCTACGAGGGCAACCGGCTGGTGGGTGTGGACGAGGACAACAGCCTGACCACGGCCGCGACCCATGATTTTGAAGATAATGGCAGCCGCTATTCAGCTTCCAATCCGGAATATACTTACGATGATTTGGGTAATCTAACCGGTGACAAAAACAAAGAAATTGATTATATCTTCTACAACGATTTGAACCTCCCTTGGTACATTTACTTAAGTGGATGGAGCAAAGAGATTCATTACGTGTATTCGGCAACTGGCACGAAGCTGCAGAAGATTACCACGGATTTTAATACGAGCGTTTCGCACACGACTGACTACCGCAACGGCCTTGTGTACCAGGACAACGTACTGTCGTTCGGGCCTATGCCCGAGGGCCGGGTACTTTACACAGCCAACCCTGGGGCCGGTCAGTATAACTGGAAATACGAGTACCAGCTCAAGGACCACCTGGGCAACCTGCGCTTCGCCTTCCGCGACCACGGCGGCACCGCCCAGCAGCGCACGGCCTCGATGGAGCCCGCCAACGCCGAGAAAGAAGAGCAGGAGTTCGTTCATGTGGCCGAGACCCGGCAGCGCGACGCGGCGCACGCCCGCACCGGCGACTACGTGGCCCGCCTGAGCGCCGCCGAAGGCCGCCGCATCGGGCCCAGCATCAGCTGGCCGGTGCAGGCCGGCGACAGCGTAACGGCCGAAGTGTACGGCCGCTACGACCACCCCGCCACGACCGGGCGCTGGCTGCGGACCGGCGCGGCGGTGGCCGGGGCCGCCCTGGCCGGCAGCGCCGCCCTGCCAGCCGGCGAATTGGCCCCGTCCGGTACGGCCCGCCGCCGGGCCCTGCCTTACATTGGCCTCACCCTGGCCATCGTGCCGCAGCTCTTCAAGCCCAAGCGCGACGAACTGCCCCAGGCGTTTCTACGCTACGAGTTGTTTGACCAGGACAGCCAGCTGGTCTCCACCCAAATCCGGCCGCTGCAACGCATCCGCTCCGACGAGTGGCAGCACCTGGAAGCCGGCCTCAAGGCCGACTCGGCCGGGTACGTGCGCGTGTCGGTGGTGAACGAGGGCGGTACGCCGGCCTACTTCGACGATTTGTCCCTGCGCCCGGTGGACCCGGCCGAGTTCCAGGAAAACCACTACGACCCCTGGGGCCTGAACCTGGCCGGCATCGAGCTGCTGGGCAACCCGGACAGCAAGTTCCAGGTCAACGGCAAGGAAAAGCAGGAAGACTTTGGCCTGAACTGGGCCGACTACGGGGCAAGGATGTACGACCCGCAGCTGGGACGTTTTAATTCAGTCGATAAATATGCTGAAAAGTACTTAGGTGTGTCTACGTACCAGTATGCATTGAACAATCCTGTATTATTTATCGATATAAACGGAGACAGTGTGAGTGTTGCCCAGCAATACAGAGAAAATTTACAAACTAGTCTTCAGTCAGTATTTGGAGATAACGCATCTAAATTTGGGTACAGTAAATCTGGAATGCTTCAATACCAGGGAGACAAAAAAGATTTTATCAAAGACAAAGAGCAAAGCAAATTATTTGCTGGATTATCCACATTAATGGGAGAAAAAAATATTACAAATATCATTTACGGGAATTCCACCATAATTAATTTAACCGATGGTACTTCTACTACGGTCAATGCCTCAGAGGGAGGAGGGGCATTTTCTGTCTTAATGGGCGAAAACAAAGTATCTGAGAATACAATTTTGATTGACCCGAGTAATACATCAGGCAAAATTTTTGAAGTAACCGAAGCTTATTACGTGCAGCCAATTGACGCATCAAATGGCCCGAGATTCATAGAAAAAATGTTAACCAGCACCCCAACATCTAATTTTTTTCACGAGATTGGGCACGTAATTTATCGTGGCGACACACAAAACAAGGTCATTGACTATGAGAACAACGCAAGAAAACAGACGGGACTTGCACCCAGACAATACGATGAAACACACAACAGGACTGTTAGGAAAGGACAATATGGCAACTAAATATTTTCTTGTCACTTTTCCTCTGTTTGTCTTATTAAATTTGACAAGCCTTGGGCAGGGCGTTAGTAGAGGGAGCTGCAACAATGAAGCAGGAAAGAAAATTAGCTTTTCTCATACCCATCTCAACAAAGTGTACGCAGAACATAGCGAACGTTTTGATTCTATATATATCAACGTCATCAATACTACAAGCGACACAGTTTATCTATTTAAAAGCTATTTTGATAGCGCTTTGTATGGCTCAAAATATATTCATTGGGTCGATAAGAAAGAAAAAAAATACACTATCAGCTTTGTGCCGATTATTTCAACCCTATCTACAAAAAGATCTGACAAAATTATTTTAGGAGAGAATAAAATTAATGCAAGGGGCCAAATTATGTATGAATTTGTTGAATTAGCCCCTGATACATACTACGGTTTTTGCATCCCTTTGGACCTATTATTCAAGAATAAATCTCTGAATCAAAATGCAGTTGTTAGTCAAAGTTATCATGCACAAAGCAAATTCAACCAAATAAAATTTAAGTTAGTCACTACTAAAGATTTAAAAAGAATGTATAATTTAACTATTGTCTTTGGCATTTACAAAAAAATTTCCTTCATTTGTGATTCAGATAATTATTATAAAAAGGAATTTGAATTCAACAAAAATGCTCAAGCATTCGATGTAGTTGAACTACCTATTACATTAAAAGGAAACAAGACCTCTTTCTTGAAATAAATATTTTTATTATTTGTGCAATAAAACATTGCCAAAAAAATTATTAGTTACAATAATTAATTTGAGGAAGCACAATATCCGTACCGGCGACTATATGGCCCGTCTTTCGGCTACCGAGGGCCGCCGCCAGGGTCCCAGCATCAGCTGGCCGGTGCAGGCCGGCGATAGCGTAACGGCCGAAGTGTACGGCCGCTACGACCGCGCCGCCGCCGCCGGGCGCTGGCGGCGCACCGGGGCGGCGCACCGGGGCGGCGCACCGGGGCCGCCCTGGCCGGCAGCGCCGCCCTGCCAGCCGGCGAATTGGCCCCGCCCGGTACGGCCCGCCGCCGGGCCCTGCCTTACATTGGCCTCACCCTGGCCATCGTGCCGCAGCTCTTCAAGCCCAAGCGCGACGAGCTGCCGCACGCTTTCCTGCGCTACGAGCTCTTCGACCAGGACAGCCAGTTGGTGTCCACCCAAATCCGGCCGCTGCAACGCACCCGCTCCGACGAATGGCAGCATTTGGAAGCCGGCCTCAAAGCCGACTCGGCCGGGTACGTGCGCGTGTCGGTGGTGAACGAGAGCGGTACGCCGGCTTACTTCGACGACCTGGCCCTGCGTCCGGTGGACCCGAACGAGTTCCAGGAAAACCACTACGACCCCTGGGGCCTGAACCTGGTGGGCATCGAAATGCAAGGCAACCCGGACAGCAAGTTCCAGTTCAACGGCAAGGAGAAGCAGGAGGAGTTCGGGCTGAACTGGACGGACTACGGGGCGCGGATGTACGACCCGCAACTCGGCCGGTGGAATGCGGTGGACCCGCTGGCGGACCAAATGCGCCGGCATAGCCCGTATAATTATGGGTTTGACAATCCCATTCGGTTCATCGACCCGGATGGTATGGGACCGGAAACGATTCATCCGGTTGGACCTAAATCAGAAGAAGCATTAAAACAGTTTAGATCCACTGCCCAGGGAGATGCTTTAGCAACCCTTAGAGCATTAGACGAAAGTTCAGTCGTATACAACGTTAATGTTGGAGACGAAGGATTGAAAATCACAAAAGGAGGTGAAATGAGTTTTGATTGGGATAACTCAACAGTCGAAGTTCAAGTTGCTCCTGATGGCCAAATGACTCAAGCAATATTGGGCGATGAATTGAAAACGTCTCAGCAATTTGAGATAGGAGAGATAGGGTTTTCGAACAAAGGAACCATAGGATATGATGTTCAGGACGAGCTTGATACTAAGACTGCCAGCGTAGAAGCCTTGAAAGCAAATGGGATTTCCGTACCCAGTAAAGCCACGCACACCCAGTCCTATGATTCGTTACCAATCATGGATAAAATAGCGGATGGCACCGTAACGCAAGCAGACAAAGTGGCTTTTGCAAATGGCCCATACAGCAAACTGTTCACGGGTTCTAAAATACCCGGCGAACGCACTTCGGCCCATGACGCTGCAGCCAAGGCTGGCAAGATAGACTCGACTGTTTATATGCAGGGTGGCAAAATGGTCAAGAGGGATTAGCAAAACTAAACTATGCGAACGAAGCTCTTGACAATCTTGCTCTGTACGTATTCGTTGATGACGATAGCGCAAACCAAAAACCACTATTTGGTGCAGGGTGTATCGAATGATTTGAAATGCAACGGACCCAAAATTCGGCTAGTACAATACGCCGTTACAGCAGGTGACAGCTTGGTAGAATCGGGTATCACTGTAAATAAACACCGAATTGAAACCAGCGTCAGCGTAGAAAATGGGTCGTATGTATTTGGGTTCGGTAATCAACGTACCCGGGTTCCTCGCATGTCGTTCGAATGCGAAGAAAACCAAAGTGGCAAAACTTTTAATGGCAAGCGTAATGGGCAAAAAGTTGGTATATGGTTTAAGCGGTATCCTTGGGGAAGTGTAAGAAAGGCTGTGATGTATAAGGCTGGTCTGGTGGAACGAATTGCCTGCTTTCGGCCTAACGGTAAACTAAGATTAGTTTCCAATTACAGGAATGGTAAAAAGAGCAAAGGAGGGGACTATCATTATGATAAGCAAGGACTGGTGACAAATGGCATGATACCATTTTAGTCTGAGTAATGTGGAATGTATTGTTATTCTGTTTTCTTTTTTCATTGTTGGGTGCCAAACTATGCTGCGCTCAATGCCCTGCAACCGCTGCTTGCACCCTCAACTCTGCCCCAGCCACCAACGCTGGCCTCGGTTAAAAGTTTGGTACAGAAGTTAAGCGAGTCGGTTCCTAAGGGAACCCTACACGCTAAAAACGTGCATTTAGAGCATGCCAAGGCAGATT
>JAYULN010000706.1:0-7586 GCA_043763525.1 Hymenobacter sp. | reverse complement strand
TTTTGCTTGACATCCGGGTGGAGGCTCAGCGTTACCGGGCAGGTGTGGGCCGAGCGCTCCAACAGGGTGCGGTCGTTGGCTGAGAGCGAAGCCGGCAGCCGGAACGTCACGTCGATTTGCGCGATGCGGCGCGGGGGCTCGGTGCTCATGTGCTTCACTATCTCGAAGGTGCTGTCGACGAGGTTCCATTGGTGGCGTTCGGCCACAATGCCCATTATCGTCATCATGCACGAGCCAAGGGCGGTACTCACCAGGTCGGTGGGCGAAAAAGCCTCACCCCGGCCGTGATTGTCGAGCGGGGCATCGGTCTGAATAATTTTGCCCGAGGCCACGTGAGTGGCTTCGGTGCGGAGCTGGCCGGCATAGCGGGCGGTGGCGGTGTTCATCAAATCAGGTAGTTACTTTTACGAAGTTGTTTCTGCGTACGCTAATTTACGGACTGTCTGGTGCGCCGCGTGGGTGGCGTGGGGCCCGTCCCCTTATCTGGTCGACCTATGCTTCCTCCCTTCTCATCCTTCCGCTTTAGCAGCCTGCTGCTCGCGGGCTTGCTGGGTGCCGCCGCCGCGCAGGCGCAGGCCCCCCTGCGCCCGGCCGTAGTAGCCGCCGCGCCCTCCGACGAACAGTCGTACCGCAAAGAATTCGTGTTCGGGGTCAACTTTAACAACCAGGCGGGCTTGCTGGGTGGGGTGTCCGTGCGCTCGTCGCGGGTGCTCGAAGACCGGCTGCTCCGCTTCTGGAGCATCGAGGGCGTGATGCTGAAAAATGCCAAGGAGGACCGGGTTGGCACGCAGGTGGGCGGCAGCTATGTCAAGCGTAAAACCAACTATGCCTTTGTGCTGCGGCCTTCTGTTGGAATGCAGCGAATCCTGTTTCGCAAGGCCGCTGATGCCGGCGTGCAGGTGAATGGCCTGGTCAGCATCGGCCCGTCTATCGGCCTGCTCATGCCTTACTACATCAACTACGACCGCACCGCCGCCCGCAACGGCACGGTGCCCAACCTGAACGACGACATCGTGAACGAGCAGTACGACCCCTTCAAGCATACCCAAGAGGAGGCCATTCTCGACCACGGCCCGCTGTTCAGCGGCATCGGCCAGACGCAGGTGGTGCCCGGTGTGCATTTCCGGGGCGGCCTCAGCTTCGAGTACGGCCGCTACCGCGATGCCGTGACGGGGGCCGAAGTCGGCTTTCTGCTCGAGGGTTTTACCAAGCGCATGGTCATCCTCAGCCCCGGCAACCTGTCGGAAACCGATGCCCTGAACCGCCAGTTTTTCCCCTCGGTGTACCTCACGCTGTATTTCGGCCACCGCTCCTGAAAAGAATTATGAGTTATAAATTATGAGTTATGAGCTGCTGTTACGCTGGGGGGGTAGCGCGAACTGTGTGGTTCGCATCCCCGCGCCAGTAATGCCACCCGAACGGCCCGGGGACGCGAACTACACAGTTCGCGCTACCCCCCCAGCGGCGCTTAAACCAAGGCACGGCGTAACAGCAGTTATGAGTTTCCTTCGGCGGGCCTTGGCAGGACATTTCATTTGTAATTTTGTTGTGCTTCAGGTTTTGGGCCGGATTGACTAGACTCATAATTCATAATTTATAACTCATAATTGATTTATGATTGATTTGCCCGTTATTCAGCCCGAAACGGCTGCCCCCGCCCGCCCCCGCAAGCCCGATTGGCTGCGCGTGAAGCTGCCCGTGGGCGAAGAATACGCCGCCGTGCGCCGCCTCGTCGACGAGCATAAGCTGCACACCATTTGCGAGAGCGGCAACTGCCCCAACATGGGCGAGTGCTGGGGCGCGGGCACGGCCACGTTCATGATTCTGGGTAACATCTGCACCCGCTCGTGCTCGTTTTGCGCCGTGGCTACCGGCCGCCCCACCGAGTACGACCTCGACGAGCCCCGCCGCGTAGCCGAGGCCATCAAGCTCATGAAAGTGAAGCACGCCGTCATCACCTCCGTGAACCGCGATGAACTCAAAGACCGCGGGGCCAGCGTGTGGCGCGAAACCGTGGTGCTCACCAAGCAGCTCTCGCCCGGTACTACCATCGAAACCCTGATTCCGGACGTGAAAGCCAACTGGGATGCGCTCGACGTAATGATTTCGGGCGGCCAGGAAGTGATTTCGCACAACATCGAAACCGTGGGTAGCCTCTACCGCCTCGTGCGCCCCCAGGCCCGCTACGACCGCAGCCTGGAGCAAATCCGCCGCACCAAAGCCGCCGGCCACCGCACCAAATCCGGCATCATGCTGGGCCTGGGCGAAAAGCCCGACGAGCTGTACCAGGCCATGGACGACCTTGTGGCCAACGGCCTCGACATTCTCACCCTCGGCCAGTACCTACAGCCCACCAGGCGCCACCTCGACGTGGCCGAGTTCATCACCCCCGACCAATTTGCCCACTACAAAGAAGAAGGCCTGCGCCGCGGCCTGAAATACGTGGAAAGCGGCCCGCTCGTGCGCAGCTCCTACCACGCCGAGCGCCACGTAAACGTGCCGGTATAACCCGGCCATTGCTGATATTAAACTGAAATAAAAAGCCCCTTCCAATTCTGGAAGGGGCTTTTTGCTGCTCAAAGAAGGTTGGTGGCTTACCGCTGCGCGTTGCTGCCCTGCGGCGGGTAGGTGCTCAGAATCCCGTTCACAATGCGGTTGGATTCGGCTTCGTCGATGGTGTTCTGGTTGACCTGGGCCTGACCCGTACCGCGCCACGCCAGCTCCTTGCGGCGGGCATCGATGATGTCGATAACTACGGTGCCGGCTTTGTACTGAGTTACGGGCGAATAATTGCGGCCGTAGTAGCCGTAGCCATAGCCGTAGGGGTAACCCAGGCCGTTGTAGTAGGGCGATACTTGCTGCTTGTCTTCGACGCGGGCACTGTAGGCCACGTAGATATCCGGCGCTTTTTCTACCTCGGTCAGGCCTTTCTGGGTCATCTCCGAGGCCACAGCTTTGCGGATGCGCTTGTCCAGAAAGGACTCGTATCCTTTGGCGGGGCCACTTTCCACATCGCCGGGCTGCTGCGGATACCAGGCCCAGGTTTTGTAGGCGCGGAAGTTTACGGAGTGGTCAAAATCGTTGGTGACCCCCACGCGGGAGGCCGTGGTGCAACCGCTGGGGGCCAGCAACAGCACAAACCCAGCGGCGAACAATGCCATCGGCCGGGCCAGAAAATGGGTGATGTGGTTCATAAATTCAAAGGGAATCAAGTGGGAAGGATGAACTGGAAAATGATTTTAAGGAAGTAAAAATGCCATTTCAGTCGCTGGATTCCTAACGAAAAACAAAGGGGCAGCGTTCAACTTTTCCGGCTTAGAATGCCAGTAAATGGTTTCCAAATATCTTTGGATAAACTTGATATATCCGGATTCCGTCCTACCTTACCTTCGTATTTCCACTCCCACATCTTTTGCTTCGTCAATGAAAATTAATGCTTTACTGGTTTTGGTCGCAACAGGGCTGCTGGCTGCTTGTACTTCGGCCCGCGACGAACGAATGCAAAATGCCGCCTCCGACCAAACGCCGGTGGCCCACCACACCATCGTGGATTGCCCCGTGTACGACGGCATGAAGAAAACTTCCGCTATTCTGACCCAAACCACCAGTGGCAACGAAGTGCAGGTCACCGATACCATCAATGCCTACTTCGTGCGCGTGCAGCTTGATAAAGATGGCCAAACTAAAATTGGCTACATGGACCGTCGCTGCTTCGGCGAGCGCGGCAACGAGCGCGGTAATCGCAAAGTCAAGAACTAAAGGAGCAGTCAGCACTGAGTAGCAATTGGTAAGCTTTCAAATAATTGATAGCCAGCAGAAATTCAATCGTATTACTGCCCTGCTGTTACGCACCACCTTGACTGATTGCTTGGAAAAGGCCTTTGCTGAAGTCTCTTGCTGAAGCGGAGGCGCAATCAGTGCGTAACAGCAGTTACTTAGTAACCCTTTTATCCCCACTGCCTGTTGTTCCATTCGAGTGTCACGTATGGAATGAAAAGTCCGAGTGATTATGTGGTGGTGTAGACGAGCCATTTTTAACCAGCCAATCTTCGCCGCCTCGCTGTACGAGAACGAATCCCTGACTTAAGTAAATGGCCTGTAAGTGCAGTTCAAAAGTGGGTTTCTGAAGTTGTCGTTTCATAAATGGCCCAGGATTTTCATACATATCCCGTACCTCACGCAACGGAAATGCCACTTCTTCTAGCAGCGGAAGCGTTGTCTTAATGGTAGCGCTGGCCTTGTTAACCGTAATCACCTTTGCCGCTTTTTGCTCGGCAAGGTATTCTTCTAGTAGGTACTTCTCCACCAACGCTTTGTAAACTGCGCCCGCTGGTTTTTTCACTTTCCCCAATTGATGCTGCTTGCCAATGCGGGACAATACAAAATCGACGTATTCGAAAGGGTACTCCTTCGCTTCCAGTTGCTTAGTGATTTGCTTAATACTGCGTAGGCTCACCCCTATCAGTTGCAGCGCCTGAACCCAAGCGGGCTTATCAGCATCGGTTTTCTCAGTATTTTCAGAATGTTGAGAAAGTCCGGTGTTCTCAACAAGTCGAACACCTTGAATTTCTTCCACTTCGCTTGTGCCTGTGTGGGGCGTGCCATAGTCGAACAGAAACTTGATACGCTGCACTAGCTGGTTTTGCCGTTCCAACTCGTATGTGAACGGCATGTCGGTGCGCGCCAGTTCCAGCTGCGCCCGGTCCAGCACCCGCGCTTTGAAGTTACTAAAGCGCGGGTATTCGTTTTCGGCAATGTTGAGCATGAAGCGCAACTGCTCCGACGTGACGGTCCGCTGCCCAAAGTCCGAATACTCTTTGAGCAGCCAGTAGATGCGGACCGAGCTGGGGCTTTTCAACTTGCGTAATTCGTCCAGGTCGACCAGCGTGAAGTTACCGCTCGCGCGCAGCTGCAGCAGGTACGGCATGATGAGGGGATTGAAGGCCGCCACTATCCCACCTAACTCTCCGTCATAGCCCGCCTTGGCCATCAGTGGGATGTAGTCGTACTTGGGCCGCCGCCGCCGTTTACGGGTTCCATCCTCCAGTATTTCAATGTACAGCTTGAAGGAAGTGATGTCGTCGCACATCTCATCAATCTGCTGGTAAGCCGACCCCCCATGCCGCTCAAACAGCAGTTCGCTGACCGGGATAATATGTTCCTTGAACTCGGTATCATCTAGGCTGATGCGGGAGAGCAGCGCTAGAAACAGACGCATCTGTAGCGGTACGAAGCTAAAACGCGCGTTGACAAGCGCGTTGTGCTGGGCTACTATTTTATCGGCGTTCTGCTTAGGCGGTGTTTTCATGGTGAATAAGTTAGGGCACTAGATAACAAGGGTCGTCTTTTTCGTAGCATCCCAGCGTCCTTTTCGTAGCATCCCAGCGTCCTTTTTGTAGCATCCCAGCGTCCTTTTTGTAGCATCCCAGCGTCCTTTTTGTAGCAACCTAGCGTCCTTTTTGTAGCAACCTAGCAACCTAGCGTCCTTTTTGTAGCAACCTGAAACTGGGCAGCGTCCTTTTTGTAGCAACCTAGCGTCCTTTTTGTAGCAACCTAGCGTCCTTTTTGTAGCAACCTGCTCGTGTAAAATATTGTAAATCAATAAGTTCTGAGGAGTGTAATACTAATACTATAATTTGAGTTTAAAGATAACTAGCTAGGGAGTTTTTTTTAAGCGTCTTTTTTGAAGTAACCTCGGGCCCTCAAAAAAAAAAAAAGCCCCTGACAGATTGTGTGCGGCTGTACTTTTTTATACTAAATATTATAGGTCAACGAGTTAGAATACTTTGTTTGCATTGAAAATCCCAGCTGCTTGCTCACTAGCTACTATCCCCAACAAGGGCAACACGCAACACCAACAGCAGCTTAAGAAGCTGTTGCAACGGGCGGGCAGTTACCTCAACCGGCCCGCCGCAACCGCCACTGCGGAAACTTGTGCTTCACCCACACTAATCCGGTTGCAGCTTGCGATTTGTTTTAAGCAGCTTTTCCAGTACGGGTGCGGGGAGCGTACGCTGGGCGGCGGGTAACTGCGCCAAGGCATTCTGCAGCGTTTCTTCCAGAAACTGTCGGATTTCGAACCCGGGCTCCCAGTATTCCGCCTGTTTAAGCTGCAGGTAAGTTCGGTCGCGCACGTAAGACCCGAAGGGCACCCAGCGCCCGGTGGTGGGACCGGCGGGTGCTGGTACGGCCGCCAGGGGACCTGAACTTGAATTCATCGCAGGAGACGTTGGCAGTGGGCTGACGGCCCCGAACATCAATTCGTCAGGGGTGGGGGCTACGGGCTGGGTTAGCGTGCTGCCAAATCGTTTTTTGGGGCCGGTACTCATAGACGGGCGAGGATTTCAGTGGTGAGGTTGCGGTAGTCTTCGGCACCGTTGCTGGTGGGCGCGTAAGCGAACAGGTTTTGCCTTTCAATCTGTGCTTCCGATAGCTTGCCGTTTTGGCGGATGCTAGTGTTCATCAACAGAGGTCCCGTCACGGCGTTCTCCCGCATGATGGCCACCACGTCGTGGTGCAGCGAGAAACGGTAGCTGGCCGAGTATTTCGTCAGGAACAGCCCGCCGACTTTCAGGCGAGGGTTGAAGTTTTTGCCCATGATGGCGCAGGCCTCCAGCAGCGTGGTCAGACCCTCGTAGCCGTAGAACTCGGGCTGCACTGGGATGAAAACCGCATCGCTGGCCACCAGGGCCGCGTAAGTGAGGCTGGTGAGCGCGGGGGGCGTATCAATCAGCACATAGTCGTAATCTGCCGCGACCTCCTCCAGCTGGTCTCGCAGGAAGAATTGGTAGGTAGGCTGCTGCCCTAGTATCTTCTCAAGCTGCGTCAGCTCCCGGGCCGAACCGGCCAGGCCCATCCCCTCCCCTACCCCGACGATGATTTGTTTGAGCGTGCCCTCGCCCCGGATGACGGTACCCAGATGAGTTGCCACATTGGCGGCAAAACTCAGGGTTAGGTTGTGCTGCGGGTCGCAGTCCAGGAAAAGTACCCGCTGGCCGCGACGGGCCAGTTCCTGACCGACCGTCAGCGTGGAAGTGGTTTTACCAACCCCTCCTTTATGGTTTGCAAAGGTGATAACTCTCATGAAGTAGCAGTGACAGTGATGCGACAATATTACAACGCATGAACTGAACGAACATATTGTATATACTGACAATGTTGAAATTGCTAAATATTTTCTGCATACTCAATATGTTCAAAATGTTGAGTATTTTAAACTTATTTCCTCAATAACCATCTATGAACTTGTGTTTTACTCAAGTTGGACATCTTAACAGCCTACCGGGAATATTCAGAATACGGAGTGTTTTGGATACACTGCTTTGCGCTACAACATGCTGAACATTCTTTGCATACTTAGAATGTTCAGCATGTAAGGTATTTTACACCGCCGATTTTTAGTAGTAGCACACGATGTGAAAGCGCTGAACCGACGACTGTGGTACTCCCCAAAAGTTGGACAGTGAAAGCGGGCTAGCTTAGCCCGCTTATGAGTCCAAAACGCACCCGCCGTCGCTATACGGCCGGGTTCAAAGCCGAGGTGGCGCTGGCCGCGCTCACCGAGCGCCAGCCGTTGGCCGGGTTGG
>JAYULN010000705.1:0-3058 GCA_043763525.1 Hymenobacter sp. | reverse complement strand
GCTCCGGCTTCGGCTCGCTCGCGGGTGGCCTTGGGCTTGGGCGGCTCGATGTGCAGCTCCTGACGCACGAAGGTTTCGAGCTTCTCACGGGCCTGCTTATTCACTTCCTTATCGGCATTACCCCGCCGGATTTCGCCGATGGTGGCTTCGATTTGCTGATTGGTGTTCACCAGCAGCGCCTTAGCCTGCTGCTTGGCGGTGCGCAGGGTTTCGAGGCGGGTGTCTTCGAGGTGCTGCTTGAGGTCCTGGTATTCCTGGGCGGCGCGTTTGAGCCGTTTCTCCTGCTTAGCCGCATCGGCGGTGCGGGCTTCCAGTTCGGTTTTCTCGCGTTCGAGTCCTTCGAGCAGGCGGTCGTAGCGGATTTTGTCCTTGCCCACCAGTTGCGTGGCGTGCTCCACCACCTCCCTGGGCAAGCCGATTTTGCGGGCAATTTCGATGGCGAACGACGAGCCCGGCTTGCCCACTTCGAGGCGGTAAAGCGGCTGCAGCTTCTCGGGGTCGTAGCGCATGGCCCCGTTCACGAGGTGCGGGGTGCGCTCGGCGAAGTTCTTCAGGTTGGTGTAGTGCGTGGTGATGACGCCGTAGACCCGCGCCTTGTTCAGCTGGTCGAGCACGGCCTCGGCGATGGCCCCGCCCAGGCTGGGCTCGGTACCGGTGCCGAATTCGTCAATCAGCACCAGGCTGCGCTTGCCGGCCAGCAGCATGAATTGCTTCATGGCCAGCAGGTGCGAGGAGTAAGTCGAAAGGTCGTTTTCCAGGCTCTGCTCGTCGCCGATGTCGAGGAAAATATCCTCGAATACACCGGCTTCGGAGTTGTCGGCGCAGGGAATGAGCAGGCCCATTTGCAGCATGAATTGCACGAGGCCCACCGTTTTCAGGGCCACCGATTTACCGCCCGCGTTGGGGCCGGAAATGACGAGCACGCGCTGCTCAGCGTTCAGCTCCAAATCGAGCGGCACCACTTCGCGGGGGTCGCCGTTGTCGCGCTTGTGCTGGGCAAAGGCCAACTGGAGCAACGGGTGGCGCACTTTTTCCCACTTCAGCAGCGGCTTGTTGTGCAGCAGCGGCAGGCGGCAATCGAGCGTTACGGCCAGCCGCGCCTTGGCCCGGATAAAGTCAATCAGCCCCAGGTAAGCGTAGGCCTTGCGCAGGTCGGGCAGGTGGGGCCGCAGCTGGTCGGTGAGGGCCGTGAGGATGCGAATCAGCTCGCGGTGATAGGCATTGTCGAGGTCTTTGATGTCGTTATTCAACTCAAAAACGGCTTCCGGCTCGATGTACACCGTCTGGCCCGAGGCCGACTCGTCGTGAATCAAACCCTTCACCTTGCGCTTGTGCTCGGCGATAACCGGCAGCACCAGCCGCCCGCCACGTATTGTCGGCTCGGCATCGCCGGGAATCCAGCCCTCGTTTTTGGCGTGGCGCAGGATGCCGGCAATCTGCTTGCGCAGCTGGCCCTGACGGGCAATGAGCTCCTGCCGAATCTGGCGCAGCAGCGGCGAGGCATCGTCGCGCACGGCCCCATCGTCGTCCACCACCTTGTCCATGGCGGCCAGCAAATTGCGGTCTACCTGCACCCCAATGCCCAGCAAACGCAGCGTGGGGTACAGGCCAGGGTCGGCATCGGTGAAGAAGGTGAGGGCCTGCCGGATGGTCCGCAGGCTCATCTTCACCTCAAAAAACGCGGCCACGTCGAGGAACGCACCGGGCAAAGCGGCTCGCTTGAGATGTACCTGCGGGTCATAGTAGTGCGAGGCCGGAAAATCGGCCCCGGCACGCAGCAGATAGGCAAACTCGTCGGCCTGTTGCAGCAGTTTCAGTAGCTGCTCGTGGCGCGTCTGGAACTCCATGCGGGCCACGTACTGCCGGCCCAGGGCCGAGAGGCAATTGGCTTCAAGCTGCTCGCGCAGGGTAGTGAAGCCGATTTTTTGTTCGAAGTGTTGGGGTAACAGCAAGTAGTTGAGCTTATCGGTATTTCGGGATAGGATACGAAGGTAAACAGCGGGCGGGGCGGGAAAGATTCGCGGGTGGGCTCGATTGGCTGGTTGGTGCAGACCCACCCTCATTGTCCTCCAATTGCGGGACCGCAGGCAGCCGGCTGATGACGCGCGCCAGCAGAAAGTTATCGCACCTTATAAATACGCCAGGCCGCTTCAAATTCTTTGACCATTGCCACGAATTGGGCTGTGCTTTTACTTGTAAATCCAGCGTCCCGGACAACCAGCCTCACTTTTTCACCACTTTGCAGCGTCAAACGCAGTCTAGACGCACCTTTAAATTCTGGCAAGAAACGGTAGGCCTTTATCTCATCAAAACGCCAATTTCTCCTGATGCCGTTTTGCTGATTCAGGACCACCAACTCGTTTGCTAAAACGGTTATTCGCACTGGTTGCTGGATGGCTATTTCGATACGCCAAAACAGCCAGCCCCCTCCAGATAAGATGACAACCCCAGTTCCCGCAGTCAGGAAGGCGTTGAACGCATTCAGCAGTGGAATAAGCCACCCAACCAATAGTGCCACACCTACTATGTATAGTAGCAGCCACCAGCCTCTATTATCAATCAGTTTCACGTTGAACTCCATGACGAGTGGAATAAAGATGAAGTAGTCCAGCTATGCCCCGTTGCCAAGGGCAAGCAACCCATTGTGCCTCCGGAAATACCGCAAAGTCTTGCAGCTGCTTTATCGACGGACTAAGCGCCTCATTACTTCGGCAATGTTCACGCGGTATTTTTCTATTTATCCACCCCCGCCCCAAATAGCGCAAAGTCGTACTTCACCGGGTCAGCTGGGTCGAGCAGCCGCAGGTTCGCCGTCAGTTCCTCAGCGGCTTGCCAGTCCACCAGCTTGCGGGTGAGCAGGCCCAGCGGGCGGGCCTGGCGCTCGACGTGCAGGTCGATGGGCATGACGAGGTCGGTGGGCGAGAGGCGGGTCCAGAGGCCAAAATCGACGCCGTGATTATCGCGGCGCACCAGCCAGCGCAGGTACATATTCACCCGCTTACAGGCCGATTTGCGGGCCGGCGTGGCCACGTGCTTGCGAGTGCGGGCTGGCGCATCG
>JAYULN010000704.1:0-7608 GCA_043763525.1 Hymenobacter sp. | reverse complement strand
AAATGGCTTCAAAGGATTTCTCGTAATCGTAGAACGTCGGCTGGGCCGCAAGGGCTTGCAACTCGGTGTATTTTGGCTCGGCCAACGCCAGGTATTCGACCTTGCTCATGGCGGTGGGGTGGAATGGGGTCGTGAATCTAAGCTACGAAGAGGTAGCGACAATTTGGGTTGCACCCCGACGGGCTGCCGCAGGTAGCTAAACAACTGCGGCGACCAGTTGCTTTTTTTGGCGAGCAGGTGGCCGGGGCAGCGGCAGGGCATGAGGTAGCTCACCGTCGAAAAAGAACGTCATGCTTCATCCTGCGTCCGCGCAGCCGAAGCATGACGTTCTTTTTTCTCCTCTTCTTCTACCCTCTACTCCAGCCCCGGAATCTTCGCCCCGCGCTCGCGGGCCACATCCTGGGCCAGCTCGTAGCCGGCATCGGCGTGGCGGAAGATGCCCAGGCCGGGGTCGGTGGTGAGGACGCGCTTCAGGCGTTCGGCTTTTTCGGGGGTGCCGGTGGCCACTATCACCATGCCGGAGTGGGTGGAGTTGCCAATGCCCACGCCGCCGCCGTTGTGCAGGCTCACCCAGTCGGCACCGCTGGCGCAGTTGGCCAGGGCATTGAGCAGGGGCCAGTCGGCCACGGCATCGGAGCCGTCCTTCATGCCTTCGGTTTCGCGGTTGGGCGAGGCCACCGAGCCGCAGTCGAGGTGGTCGCGGCCGATGACGACGGGGGCCGAAACTTCGCCCCGCGCCACGAGGTCATTTATCACAAGTCCGAACTTCTCGCGCTCGCCGTAGCCCAGCCAGCACACCCGCGCCGGCAAGCCAATGAACGGCACTTTGGCCTGAGCCTTGGCAATCCAACGAGCCAGGAGCTTGTTCTCAGGAAAGGTTTCGAGCAGGGCGCGGTCGATGCGCAGAATGTCCTGCGGGTCGCCGCTGAGGGCCACCCAGCGGAACGGCCCTTTGCCTTCACAAAACAAGGGCCGGATGTAGGCGGGCACAAAGCCGGGATAGAGGAACTGGCCGGCTTCGTCGCGCACTCGCAGGCCGCCTTTTTCGGCCTGGCCGCGCAGGTTGTTGCCGTAGTCCACGGCGATGGTGCCGCGCCGCTGCATTTCCAGAATGGCCGCCACGTGCTTCACGATGGAGGCCAGGGCCTGCTTCTTGAACTCGTCGGGGTTGGCAGCACGCAGGGCCAGCACCGTGTCTATCTCACCTTCGGGCAGGTAGTCCATCAGGTCGTGGGCCGAAGTTTGGTCGGTCACGATGTCGGCCCGGAAGCCGCGCTCCAGCAGCTGGTGCAGCACGGTGGCGGCGTTGCCAGTCAGGCCCACCGACCAGCCTTTGCGCTCGGCTTTGGCCTTTTCGCACAGCGCCAGGGCGTGGGTAAGGCCACGGGCCTGCTCATCGAGGTAGCCTTCGCGCACTTTCTGTTTCACCCGCTCGTCAATCGGTTCGATGACGAGGCACACGCCGTCGTTCATGGTTACGGCCAGGGGCTGGGCCCCGCTCATACCGCCCAGGCCCGCCGTGACGGTGATGGTACCGCGCAGGCTGCCGCCAAAATGCTGGTCGGCCATGGCCGCAAACGTCTCGTAAGTGCCCTGCAAAATACCCTGAGTGGCGATGTAAATCCAGGAGCCGGCCGTCATCTGACCGTACATCATCAGGCCCATTTTATCCAGCTCGTCGAAGTATTCCTGGGTGCTCCAGACGGGCACGAGGTTGGAGTTGGCGATGAGCACGCGCGGGGCGTGGGCCCAGGTTTTGAGCACGCCCACGGCCTTGCCGCTCTGCACGAGCATGGTTTCGTCGGCCTCCAGCGCCTTCAGGGTCCGCACGATGGTTTGGTACTCCTTCCAGTTGCGGGCGGCGCGACCGGCCCCGCCGTACACAATCAGCTCATCATAAACCAGGCTCACGGCGGGGTCGAGATTGTTCTCCAGCATCCGCAGGGCGGCTTCGGCCTCCCAGGTTTTGCAGCGCAGGGTGGTGCCGTGGGCCGCTTTCACGGTTTCCTCGGGCTTGAACTCGTAGAACATCGGGCGCTGGCCGGCGGGCTTTTCAGGCGCTTCGCCGGTGGCGGTGGAGAGGGAGTTGGCTTCGAGGTTGAGCTCGGCGGTGGTGGTTTCGGGCGTAGCGGAGTGCATGGGTGGGAACGGGTGGGTGGGACGGCGAAGTTAGGAAAGTACCGGGGACTCTGCGAGTCCGCACGTAGAACCACCCATGCGCGGACTCGCAGAGTCCCCGGTACATGTTCCCTAACTTCACCAGCCCGCCCATCCCCCATGAGCCCCGACTACACCCCCATCGACTGCCATTTCTACGACGAGTTGGAAGCGGCCGCCACCCAGCGCCGCCGCGTCGATTTGCAGTACTTCAACGACCTGCGCCAACTCTGCCTGGGCTCGGGCGTGATTCACACGTTTTTCATCCGCGACAAAGTCGAATTCATGCAGCTGAAATCGGGCGAGGAAATCCGGCTCGACCACCTCATCCGGCTCGACGACACGCCCGCCCCGCTCTATGCCGACTATCCCGATTTCAGCAGCGGCTGCTGAAATTGGCGACCAAAAAGAACGTCATGCCGAGCGCAGCCGAGGCATCTCGCGTGGGGTAGTAATCACTCGTTGAACGAAATAATTACTACCCCACGCGAGATGCTTCGGCTGCGCTCAGCATGGCCGTTCTTTTTAATACCTATCTGAATAGCGGCTCAATCCCGCTCCTGCACCACGTCGATGCCGCCGTTGGTCGTTACGGCGCGTACCGGGGCTCCACCCTGGCCGAGGCTGGCCTCCACCTGCTTGTGAAACATGCCCGATTTGGTAACCGGCAGGCCCGTGTGGATGCCGCCCATGTTGGTACTGGTGAAGAGCTGGGCCGAATATGTGCGGGGTAGTTTCCAGGTGATGCCGCCGTTGGTGGTGGTCACGTCGAGGCCCTTGCCTTCCCACTGGGTGCCGGTGAGGATGATGTCGAGGCCGCCATTCACGGTTTCGCCCTTCACCTGGCCGCCCAGGCTGGCGAGCGACACCCCGCCGTTCACCGTTGCGAAGGTGATGGCCGATTGCAGGTTGTCGAGGCTGATGCCACCGTTGACGGTGCTCAGGGCCAGGGCCGTGGTGCGGGGCACGAAAATTTCGTAGCTCACGCTCCAGCCGTGCTGGCTGTCGCTGTCTTTATTAAGCTCGCTGGCGCGTAGGGTGTTGCCAGTGGTGGCAATGCTGATGCCCTTGGCGCGGGCCGCCGCTTTTTCCTCGGTGCCAGACCACGCCTGAATTTTGACGCGCGCCCGCACGTTGGGGCCATTCCAGCCGTGTACCGTGATGCCGCCGTTGGGGCCAGCATCCACGGTGAGGGGCCGGCCGGCGGGAGCCTCCAGGGTCAGGTCGCGGGTTTCGCAATAGTTTTTCAGCAGCTTGTAGCTGCTCCAGCCCCCATCCTGGCAGTTCAGCTTGAAAGCGGGCTCGGGGGCGGTTTGGGCGGTGGCCCCGAGGGTGCTGCCCAGCAGCACCAACGCAGAAAGAAGGATTTTCATGATGGTAAGGGAAAGATGGAGAATTAAGTAGTCGAACATAAGTATTCGGTAGTCAGGCCCAATGTTAAATCTTGATTGACAGCAGGTTGATGTCCGACTACTTAATACTGGCTACCTACTTAGATGGCTATATAGATGCCAAACCCAAACCGGGAGTTGCCCGGCAACTGGATGTTGGTAGAAACGGGAAGGCAAGGCTGACAAATTCGCTTCCCCATGCATAAGGTTGGTTGCCAGCCGCAAGTTTGCATTTTTCGCGTTGCCTGGGGTCTTGCACCAAAAACTGTTATCCTTGCACCAATAAATAAAAAAGACCTGGTCGCCCTATGAAAAACACTTTTTTTGCTTCCTGGCCAGTGCCTTTTCGCTCCTTCAACTTCCTGCCACCGCCCAGGCCCAAAGCCTGCCCAAGCAGCTCGACGCAATGGCGACGGCTTATGCCAAAGCCGGCCAGCTCAACGGCGCGGTGCTGGTAGCCGAGCACGGCGAGGTGGTGTTCAGCAAAGGCTATGGCCTGGCCAACCGCGAGTGGAACCAGCCCAACGCCCCCGATACCAAGTTCCGGCTGGGCTCGCTCACCAAGCAGTTCACGGCCCTGCTGGTGATGCAGTTGGTACGGCTGGGTAGCCGTAACGAGCGTACTGGGTTCCGATTCGGTCAGCATCCTGCGGCACGGCGGCTCCATCAAGGGGTTCCGCACCTTCCTGCTTCGCGTGCCCAAAGAGCGGCAGCTGGTGGTGGTGCTCGACAACGAAAGCAATGAGTACCCCCCCCCAAATCAGCTTCGAGCTGCTGCGGGTGCTGCACCACGTCCCCACCACCGGCCCCGCGCCGAAGCCTGCCGCCCGCAAGCCCATTGCCGGGGCTGCGGCCACGGTAGCACCCTACGTGGGCAAGTACCAGCTGCCGCCCACGTTTTTCATCACCGTGACGGCCGCAGGCAGCCAGCTCTCGGCCCAGGCCACCGGGCAGTCGCCGCTGGTGCTGATGGCCACGGCACCGGCCCGCTTCACCGTGCAGGGCGTGCCGGCCGAAGTCGAATTTGTGAAAAACGCCAGTGGCGCGGTCGATAAGCTGATTTTGCACCAGGGCGGCCAGGATTCACCGGGAGCCAAAGTGGAATGAACGGCATCCCGACCGGCGAATTTGCGTAAGGAATTGCTCCACCTTTCCCCTTCTCAGCCCCATGGATACTCTAGCCGCCGGCGTTACCCAACTGCGCATTCAGCGCTTCGTCAACGTCTATTTCGTCGAAACCGGCACCCCCCACGAATGGGTACTGGTGGATACCGGCCTGCCCGGCAGCGCCAAAACCATCATTGCCGCCGCCAACGACCTGTTTCACGCCGGTGCCCGGCCCGAGGCCATCATCCTCACCCACGGCCACCTCGACCACCTGGGTTCAGCCATCGAGCTGGCCGACCACTGGCGCGTACCCGTCATCGCGCACCCGCTGGAGCTGCCCTACCTCACCGGCAAGGCCCAGTACCCACCACGCGACCCCACCGTGGGCGGCTCGCTGGCCTTCATGAGCCGGTTTTTTCCCACCCAGCTGCCCAACCTGGGCGAGCGGGTACAAGGCCTGAACCCCGACGACCCCGGCGTGCCTTACCTCATGAACTGGCGCTGGCTGCACGTGCCGGGCCATGCGCCCGGCCAGATTACCCTGTTCCGCGCAGCCGACGGCACCCTGCTTGGGGGCGATGCCTTCGCCACCGTCGACCACGACTCCGTCCCGGCCGTGCTGCTGGGCCGGCCCAAAATCAGCCGCGCCGGCACGCCGTTCAACTATGACTGGGAGGCCGCCAGCGCCTCGGTGCAACGCCTGGCCGCCCTCGAACCCCGCGCCATCGGCTGCGGCCACGGCCCCGTCATTACGGGTCCCGAAGCGGCCGCCGGCCTGCACGAGCTGGCCAACAACTACCCCGTGCCCGCCCACGGCCGCTACGTGCTCGACCCCGCCCGCACCGATGCCAGCGGTGTCGAACATCTGCCGCCCGCGCCCAAAGACAAGCTGCCCATGCAAGCGGCCCTCCTCGGCGCGGGCATTCTGGCGGCCGGCGTGGCCTGGCTGCTCACCGGCGGCCGGCGGCGCGGCAAGTCGACCGATTCTGCTCATCCATCGAAGCGGTTTTCGCGGCGCGGCCTTGGCAGCTTCGGCAGCTAAAGCGTGTTTAGCGGTGAACGCATGCTCCGGTCCGACCGCCCTAGGCGGTCCGACCGGTTGTCGCACCAACGATTTCGGTCCCACAATAACCGGTCCGACCGCCTAGGGCGGTCGGACCGGAGCATCCGGCTACTTCTGCGCCAGCGCAGCCACCCCGGTTATAAACGCAGTGATGATGGTAGCGGCCAGCCGCGCCGTCTGGTTGTCGCGGTCGTAGTGCGGGTTCAGCTCCACCACTTCAAACAGGCGCACCTGCGCGTGCTGCCCGGCCAGGAAAGCCGCTTCCACCGCCTGTCGGGGCGTGAAGCCGTCGGCGCTGGGGGCCGATACGGCCGGGGCAAACGCCTCGGCGCAGCCGTCGATATCGAAGCTCACGAAGGCGGGGCCGGCCTTGGTGGCCCGGCTCAGGGCGGGGCTGAGGTAACGGGCCATTCCGTCTGTTTGCACATGGGCCAGGGGCACGATGTGGGCCGCCTGCTGGTGCAGGAAGTCGATGTCGAACTTGGTGTTGAGGTTGGAGTGCAGGCCGAACTCGGTGAAGCCCTCCCCGCGCAAAAACCCTTCGCGCAGCAGCTTGCCGAAGGGCGTGCCGCTGCTGATTTCGGGCTTGTCCTTCACGTCGGCGTGGGCATCGAGGTTGATACCGCCCACCGGCTGCCCATTATTCGCATCAACCAGGCCGCGCACCGTGGAATACGTGCCGTCGTGCGAGCCACCCAGCACCACCACGCGCGGGTACTGGCGCAGCAGCTCGCCCAGCCGCTGGCGAATGTGCGCGTGGTTGCGGCCATGGTCGGACTGGCGCAAAGCCAAGTTGCCGGCATCGGCAATGCGCAGGCTGTTCAGGCTGATGTCGTGCTCGAGATTGTACGTTTTGTGGTAGCGGCGCAGTTCACGCCGAATGGCATCGGGCGCGTGCGCGGCCCCGGCCCGCCCGCCCTCCAGCACGGTGCCATAGTCCAGGGGCAGGCCCACGAGGCACACGTCGGCTTCGGGCAGCTCGGCGGCGGGGCGGATGAGGTCACGCAGGAAAATCACGGATTCAGGCGGCTTGAAATGGGTTGGAATTGTCGGGTTAATTTAGAACGGTCATGCTGAGCGCATCATTCTTCATCCACGCCGCAAAGGTGGTATGGTTTTACCTTGTGCGCCCGGTGGCAGTTCACGTTTCACCAATTCCTGATTTTATGCTGAAGACGCTTCGCTACGCCTGTTTCATGCTCGTAACCGGCCTGCCCGTTGCCGCCCGTGCCCAGGCTACGCCGCCGCTGCCCGCCTTCTACACCGCCTACAGCTACACGGGCTACACCGTGTTCGACACCACCAGCCCCGACGCGCCCACCACCGTGCGCGGCGTGGGCGGAACCCTGCTGCTGCGCCCCGACGGTACCTACGAGAAGCACCTGAACATTGTGGCCAACGGCACCCCGCACTATTTCAACCAAACCGGCCGCTTCACCCTCGCCGGCGACAGCATCCGCTTCGCCTTCTCCGACCTGAAAGGGGCTGATGTGCAGCGCGGCACCTTCCAGTTCGACCCCGCCACCCGGCACCTCACGCTCACCATTCTGGGCTACCCCACCGGCAATAAGGGCGTGTACGAGTTAGTGGCGGCCGACCCGGCGGTTCCCGTTGCCCTGCCCGCGAATGCGCCGGCGCCCGGCCCGGCCCGCTCCAAAATCAAAGCCAAGCGGCGGCGGCACTAATCGCGGCATGCGACCGCATTTGGCAGCCCCCGCCGCTTCTGGCTAACTTGCGCCCTGTTTCGGCCCCAGCCCCGGTTTGGGGCCGAAACTGATAATTGCTAACTGATAATTGTTAACTGACCTAAATGGGACGCGCATTCGAATTTCGCAAAGGCCGCAAAATGAAGCGGTGGGACAAGATGTCGAAAGACTTCACCCGCATCGG
>JAYULN010000703.1:0-7612 GCA_043763525.1 Hymenobacter sp. | reverse complement strand
GCCGGCCTGCTGCACGGCTGCGACGGCGTGCTGGTAGCCCCCGGCTTCGGCGAGCGCGGCTTTGAGGGCAAGATTGCCGCCGTGCGCTACGTGCGGGAAAACAACATTCCGTTCTTCGGCATTTGCCTGGGCATGCAGGTGGCCGTGGTAGAATACGCCCGCAACGTGCTGGGCCTGCTCGATGCCAACTCGACCGAAATGGATGCCCTCACGCCCAGCCCCGTGGTAGCGATGATGGAAGAACAGAAAAACATCACCCTCAAGGGCGGCACCATGCGCCTCGGGGCCTACGGCTGCGACCTGCGCCGGGGCTCACGCGCGGCCAAAGCCTACGGTCGCAACCACATCAGCGAGCGCCACCGCCACCGCTACGAGTTCAACAACCAGTTTTTGGCCCAGTTTGAAGCCGCCGGCATGCAGATGACCGGCACCAACGCCGAAACCGGCCTCGTCGAAGTAATTGAGCTGCCCAACCACCCGTGGTTCGTGGCCGGCCAGTTTCATCCCGAGCTCAAAAGCACGGTGGAAAACCCGCATCCGCTATTTACGCGGTTTGTGCGGGCGGCTATTCAGCACCGCAAGGGCTGAAACCTGTAGCGCGGACTTTGTAGTCCGCGTTCCACACGACACCGAAAGATTTATTTAAACGGTGCGGGGACGCGGACTACAAAGTCCGCGCTACTCTTCGCACCGTACCTTTGCCCCTTCGCAACTTAAAATAGTAATGGATAGAAATCAAGCAACCGGCCTGTTCCTCATCTCGGCCTTGCTCCTCGTGTACCTGTTCTTCTTCAGCCCGAAGAAGCCCGACCAGAAAGCAACCGGCAAAACGCCCGCCGCCACTACCGCCACCACGGCCCCGGCCGCCACGCCCGCCGCCGTGCCGGCCCTGGCCCCGGAAACGGCCCTCGACACCACGGCTGGCCCCGCGAAGGACGTAACCCTGACCAACGCCAACCTGACGGTTACATTCTCGACCCGGGGCGGCCGCGTCACGGCCGTGCGCCTGAACAAGTTCAAGACGTTCTTCGGTCAGCCGCTCGATTTGTTCGATGCCAAAAGTGCCCGCATGGATACCCGCTTCCGCACCACGGACGGCAAAACCATCAGGTTTTCGGACCTGAATTTTCAGGCGGTGCCCTCGCAGGCAGCCGGGGCATCGGTGCTCACCTTCACGGCCCCCGTGGCCGGCGGCAGCATTGTGCAAACGTATTCGCTGCCCGCCAATAGCTTCGAGCTCGCCTACAACCTGCGCCTGAACGGCCTGGAGCAGACGGTAGCCCAGGAGCCGCTCACCTTCACGTTCGTGGACCAGGTGCGGCAGACTGAGCAGGACCTGAAGCAGAACCGCAACCACACCACCATCAACCATTACCTCGCCGCCGGCGACCAGGGTGCCCTGGCCGAAGCCAGCGAGAAACCCGAGGAATACAAGGCCGCCGGCCCCGTACGCTGGGCCGCCCACAAGCACGACTTCTTCGTGGCCGGCCTCATCGCCGACCAGCAGCCCTTCGCGGGTGGCGCGTTCGACTCGAACGTGAACCTGGAGGACTCCACGACCATCAAAACCCTGAGCACCACCCTTACCATTCCGGTGGCCGAGGTGGAGCAGGGCCGCGGTCAGTACCGCTTCTTCTTCGGCCCGAACTCGTTTAACCTGCTGAAAAGCGTGGCCCCCGAGTTCGACCGCAACGTGTACCTCGGCTGGGGCCTGTTCCGCTGGGTGAACCGCTTCGTGGTGCTGCCCGTGTTTCACTTTCTGGAGCAGTTCATCAGCTCCTACGGCCTGATTATCGCCCTGCTGGTGCTATTGATTAAGCTCGTAACCTGGCCCCTCACCTACAAAACCTACGAGAGCCAGGCCCGCATGAAAGTGCTGAAGCCCGAAATCGACGAGCTGAAAGCCAAGCATGGCGACGACGCGACCAAAGTGCAGCAGGAGACGATGAAGCTCTACCAGACCTTCGGCGTATCGCCCCTCAGCGGCTGCGTACCCACGCTGCTGACCCTGCCGATTCTGTTCGCCATGTTCCAGTTCTTCCCCAACGCCATCGAGCTGCGCCAGCAAAGCTTCCTGTGGGCCAAGGACTTGAGCAGCTACGACGTGTTCATCAAGCTGCCCTTCTACGTGAAGTGGTACGGCGACCACGTTTCCATGTTCACGCTGCTGATGACGGCCTCCACCCTGCTCATGACCTGGCAGAGCAACCAGACCAACACGGCCATGCAGGGCCCGATGAAGACCTACAGCTACCTGATGCCCATCATCTTCCTGTTCGTGCTAAACAGCTTCGCGGCCGGCCTCACCTGGTACTACTTCGTCTCCAACGTCATCACCTTCGGACAGCAGGCGCTCACCAAGGCTTTTGTGGACGATACCAAAATCCGCGCGCAGCTCGACACCAACAAAATCAAAAACAAGGACAAGAAGCCCGGTGGCATTCAGGGCCGCATTGCCGAAGCCATGAAAGCCGCGCAGGAGCGCGAAGCCCAGGCCAAGAAGAAGTCGTAGCAGCTAGAACGACCCAAAAGGAACGTCATGCTTCGACTTCGCTCAGCATGACGTTCTGTTTTTACCTTCTACTTTCAGCCCAAAAAACCGGCATTACGAAACCCAGGCATGGTTTTCGTAATGCCGGCTTTTTGTTTGCCTACCTTCACCTTCTCACCATTCCCCCCAACGCCATGCGCTACCTTTCGCTGCTTCTGCTGCTCAGTTTCTTCAGCTTTGCCTTGCCCGCCAGTGCCCAGCACGCGCCGGTGAAGAAAGTGAAGGTGAAGAAGGCCCACAAAAAACCCGCGGCCGCCCCGGCCAAAACCACGGTTCCAACCGAAGCAGGCCCCGTCCTCACCTTCGAGCGCACGCCCTGTTTCGGCACCTGTCCCAGCTACGTGATGCAGGTGTACGCCGACGGCCGCGTGGCCTACGAAGGCCGCCACGCCGTGCCGATGATGGGCAAAAAGGACCTCAAGTTGCCCGCCTCGGCCGTGGCCGATATGCTGCGCCAGGCCCACGAAGCCCACTTCGAGCAGTTCGAGAAACGGTATTCGCGCAACACCACCGACCTGCCGAGCACCATCGTGGCCATCCGTCAGCCCAACGGCACGCTCAAAACCGTGGTGGTTGAAGAAGGAGCGCCGGAGAACGTAAAAGAACTGTTCACTTACCTCGGCAACCAGTTCGACCAGCTGGCGCAGCTGAATGGGGTGGAGAAGTAGGCGTAGCAACAAATGCAGTCATGCTGAGCGCAGCCGAAGTATCTCTACCGCTTCGGCTGTGCTCAGCATGACGTTTTTTCTTAGTTCCTACTCCTTGCGCACCCGCTCCAGCAGCAGCTGGTTCATGGGATTGGGCGTGAGGCCGCGCACGTTGTTCTGGGTGAGGCGCACCACTTCATCGTAATACAGGCTGATAACCGGGCATTCGGCCACGATTATCCGGTCCATGGCCTGGTACAGGGCCGTGCGCCGGGCCACGTCCTGGGTGCGGCGGGCTTCGTCGTAGAGCTGGTCGTAGGCTGCGTTTTTGAAGTGCGTTTTGTCGGGGCCGGCGGGGCTGAAATTGGGGCTGTAGAACAGGGCCAGGTAGTTTTCGGCATCGGGGTAGTCGCCCAGCCAGCTTTTGGCGAAGAAGGCCACCCGGCCGTTATCCACCAAATCCTGCTGGGCGGCCGACTGGTTGATGTCGATTTGCACCTGCACGCCCACATCAGCCCACTGCTTCTGCAAATACTCGCCAATTTCCTTGCGCTCCAGCACGGTGCTCAGGCGCAGATGCAAGGGGTGCTGGGAATTGTAGCCGGCGGCACGCAGCAGCTGGCGGGCCCGCTGCGGCTGGAAGGTGTAGCCCGGCACCAGCTTCTCGGAGAACGATGGCAGCGCCGCCGGCACAAAGCCCGACGTGCCCGCCTGCCCCACCCGGTTCAGAATGTAGGTGAGCATTTCGGGCTTATTCAGGGCGTAATTCAGAGCCTGGCGCACCCGCTTATCGCGCAGGGCCCGACCCTGGATGGCCTGCTCGCCGGTCAGGTTGGCCGAATCGAGCTGAAAGCCCAGGTACTCGTTGTTCAGGTACGGCACTTTTTGCACGGTGAACTTGCCCTTGAAATCCTTCCGAATGGTGCCATCGGGGTTCATAATCAGGTCGCGCGAGCCCGCCCGGATGCCCGACAGGAAATCCAGCTTGCCCTGCATAAAGGTCAGAAACTCGGTTTTGCGGTCGGCCAGGAAACTGATGGCCACGGCATCGAGGTAGGGCAGGCGGCGGCCCTGCCGGTCGCGCCGCCAGTAGGTGGGGTTGCGCTCGTACAGCACCACGTTGCCCTCGTCCCAAAGCTTAAACCGGAACGGCCCCGTGCCCACCGGATGCTCCCGAAAGTCCTTGCCGTACCTGGTCACGGCCTCGTAGGGCACCACGTAGGCATAGGGCATGGTGAGAATGCCCAGGAACGGCACGAACGGCTCCTTGAGATGAATGCGCAGCGTCGAGTCATTCGCCGCCACGAAGCAGGTGTCGCTGGGGCTGCCGTCGGGCTTCTCCAGCACTTTGCCCCGGAAAATCCAGCCGCCGGTGCTGGCCGTGGCCGGATCCAGAATGCGCTTGAAGCTGTAGACAAAGTCGGCCGCCATCACTTCGCGGCCCTTGCCGCCGGGGAAAACCTCACTATCGTGAAACCGAACGCCGCGCCGCAGCACGAAATTATACGTGCGGCCATCGGGCGAAATCGTGAATGTGCGGGCCAGCGCCGGGCTGGGCAGCAGGGTCGAATCGAGCTCCAGCAGGCCACTATATAATTGTCCGACGGCCCACCAGTTGGCCTGGTTGCGGGCAAAAGCCGGGTCGAGCGAAGTAAGCGCCTCGGGCTGATTGTAGCGAAACACGCGGCGCTCGTCGGCGGCCGGGCGGGCGGCATCGTGGCAGCCGGCCAGCAGCAGCAAGCCTAGCCAGAATCCAAAAGGTTTAGCCGATAAGCTAGCCCAGCGTGCCAAAAAAGGGGCCATGCGAACAGGGAAAGAATGTATCTTTGTGCAATGCTACGGCAAAAGTTTTCAGTTGTCCGTTTATTTGTGGTCAGTTGTTGGGACGTTGTTTCGTCCGCCTGCTTTCTCCCAATAACCGGCAGCCGGCAGCGAACAACTGACAATTAGAGACTCATGGGAAAAATCATCGCGGTAGCCAATCAAAAAGGCGGGGTGGGCAAAACCACCACTTCCATCAACCTAGCGGCATCCCTGGCCGCCCTGGACTACCGGACCCTGCTCGTCGATGCCGACCCCCAGGCCAACGCCACTTCCGGCGTGGGCTACGACCCCAAGGACATCCAGAACAGCATTTACGAGTGCATGGTGGACGGCATTAATGCCCAGGATATCATCCTGCCCACCAACATTCTGCCCCACCTCGACCTCATGCCCTCCCACATCGACCTGGTGGGCGCCGAAGTGGAGATGATAAACCTGCCCAACCGCGAAGAGAAGATGAAGGAGGCCCTGCGCCCCCTCGCCGAGCAGTACGACTTCATCATCATCGACTGCTCACCCTCGCTGGGCCTCATCACGGTCAACGCCCTCACGGCGGCGCACTCGGTCATCATTCCGGTGCAGTGCGAGTACTTCGCCTTGGAAGGCTTGGGCAAACTCCTGAATACCATCAAAATCATTCAGAGCCGCCTCAATACCGAGCTCGAAATCGAAGGCATCCTGCTCACGATGTACGACGTGCGCCTACGCCTCTCCAACCAGGTGGTGGAGGAGGTCCGGATGCACTTCCAACAGCTGGCCTTCGACACCATTATCCCCCGCAACGTGAAGCTGAGCGAGTCGCCCAGCTTCGGCATCCCCGTCATTCTGCACGATGCGGAGAGCAAAGGCTCCATCAGCTACCTCAACCTGGCCCGCGAAATCGTGGAGAAGAATAGCGTGGAAGCCCGGCCCGAAGAAACAGCAGAGGACGAGCGGATTTAATTTGCCTTTATAATGCACACTTCGCCCGAGCACCCTTTAATTGGTATCGACCCGGAAATTCGGTTCGGACGGGCTTGTATTATCGGCACGCGCATTAGTGTAGATGATGTATTGGGGTGGCTCGGCAATGGAATGAGCAACGCGGACATTATCGAAGACTTTCCGGAATTAGACGAGGGATTGATTCGGGCTTGCTTGCGCTACGCGGCCGACCGCCAGCGCCATACCCGGCTAGTGGCCCGGTGAAGCTGCTTATTGACCAAAACCTGTCGCATCGGCTGGTCAAGCCATTGCAGGAACAGTTTCCGGGCACGGAACAAGTGCGTCGTTTGGGGCTTACAGACCGCCGCGATACGACCATCTGGGATTACGCTCACCAGCATGGGTTCGTTATCCTGACGCAGGACGAAGACTTTTTTGACCTCAGTTCGTTGCGCGGCGCACCACCAAAAGTTATATTATTGCGAACGGGGAACATCCCTAGCACAGAAGTAGTCGAGATTCTACAGAGTCATCTGTTGATGATTTATACCCTACTGGCCCCAGAAGGCGAGGTTAACTGCCTTGAACTGACCTGACCAACAGCCCCAAACTTCGCGGCTTGCCCTTCGCCTAACAATCCGTAATTTTGAAGTTCCGTATGCGCCGACCTTTCGGCCAACAGGACCTTGCCGAGATGACTCCAGAGAAGAACGACGAGAAAAACGCGCTGCCCACCCCGTCCCAGCTCGTGCCCAAGCGCAAGATTGGCGGCCTGGGCCGGGGCCTGAACGCCCTGATTGAAGGCAGCTACGAGAAAAAGGGCGACCGCCCCGGTCCCGGCGACCGGCTGCTGGCGCACCCCGTCAACTCGGTGGGCTTCATTTCGGTCGAGCACATTGAGGCCAACCCCTACCAGCCCCGCACCCACTTCGACCAGCAAGCCCTGCAGGAACTGGCCGAGAGCATCAAAATCCAGGGCATTATTCAGCCCGTAACGCTGCGCCAGCTCGGCACCAACTCCTACCAGCTCATTTCGGGCGAGCGCCGCTTGCAGGCTTCCAAGCTGGCGGGTTTGGAGACGATTCCGGCCTACATCCGCAAGGCCGACGACCAGCAGATGCTGGAAATGGCCCTGATTGAGAACATTCAGCGCGAAAACCTGAATGCCATCGAAATTGCTCTCAGCTACCAGCGCCTGCTGAGCGAGTGCAACCTGCGCCAGGAAGAGCTGGGCGACCGGGTGGGTAAAAACCGCTCGACCGTAACCAACTACCTGCGCCTGCTGAAGCTGCCGCCCGACGTGCAAATCGGTCTGCGCGACGCCGAAATTAGCATGGGCCACGCCCGCGCCCTCATCGGCCTCGACGATGCCAAGGCCCAGGTCGAGCTATTCCGCAAGATTGTGGCCGAGGAGCTCTCCGTGCGCCGCGTGGAGGAGCTGGTGCGCAGCGGCTTCGGCCGCGCCGGGGCCAACGACAAGCCCAAGGCCGAAGGCAACACCGCCCCAGCCCAGCCCGTGGTGCCGGTGGCCGAGCTACGCCGCGCCGAGCGCCACCTCACCGACCGGTTTGGCTCGCGCGTGCAGGTGCGCCCCACGCCCAAGGGCAACGGCGAAATCAAAATCGCCTTCGACTCGGTGGAGGACATGCAGCGCATTCTGCACATT
>JAYULN010000702.1:0-3064 GCA_043763525.1 Hymenobacter sp. | reverse complement strand
AGGTCGTTGCCCCACCAATAATTGCCGAGGCCGTCGCCCGAAATGCCCAATACGTTCACCTGGTTGTTGCTGCCGTAGTTGCCCCAGCCGATGACGGTGCCCGTGCCCACCGGCTTCACCCAGGCCTCAATCGTGTAGTTGCTGTTGCCCAGCGGCACCGTGGCCGTGTTGCCGAGGGCCACATACTGGCCGCTGCCATTGAAGCGCAGGGCGCTGGCCACGGTGGGCGGCGTCACGTCGGCCGTCGTGAAAGCATTGGGCGAGACGCTCAGGTTCGCGGCCGGGGCCAGGCCGCAGCCCGTGGCGCTGGCGGCGGTGCTGCCGTTGCTCACGGCGCTGGCGGCCAGCGTGGCCGTGCCGCTGCCGCTCAGGACCACGGTCACGTTCCGGGCCAGGGCCACGGGCAGCGGGCACACCGCAAAGGGCAGGCTGCTGGCCAGGCTCGTACCGTTGGGCGTGGTCACGCGCAGCGGACCGGTCGCGGCTCCGGCCGGCACCACGATGCCCGTGAGCTGGGTGCCGGCGGCGTTCGCTACAAAGCCGTTGCTGACGACATTGGCGCTGCTGCCGCTAAAACTTACCTGGGTCGTGGCGCTCAGGCTGGTGCCAGTCAGGGTGAGGCGGGTCCCCATGGCCCCGCTGGTGGGCGTGAAGCTGCTGATGAGGGGCGCGGGGCCCGCCGTGTAGGGCAGCACCGTGAACGGCAGCCCGTTGCTGGTGCCGCCGGGCGTGGTCACGGTCAGGGTGTAGGCCCCAACGGCCAAGGTAGCGGGCACCGCGAAGGCGATGCTCGTGCCGGTAACCGTGAGGTTGGCGGTAACCAGTATGGCCGGGCCGCCGCCGCTGGTGAAGGTCACGGCCGTGGCCCCGGTCAGGGCCGTGCCCGTCACGCGCAGCACCGTGGTCACCACGGCCGCGCCGGGGCTCAGCGCGGCCAGCACCGGCGTGGGTATCACCGTAAAGTCATCGGACCCCACGCCCACGCCCAGCGGCGTGAAGACGGCCAGCGGCCCCGTGGTGGCCCCCACTGGCACCGTGGCCGTGAGTTGGGTGGCCGAGTTCACCGTGAACCCCGGAACAGTCATGCCGTTAAGCGTCACCTGGGTAGCCCCCGTCAGGTTGGTCCCGGTCAGCGTCACCACCGTGCCAATCGGGCCGATAATAGGCGTGAACGCGGAAATGGTCGTCAGCAGCGGGACGTTGAAGTCAGTGGTTGAAGTGGCCGTGCCCAGCGGCGTGGTCACGGCCAGCCGGCCCGTGGTGCCTCGGCGAGGCATGGTCGCCCGCAGCTCGGTCGCCGAACTAACGTAAAAAGCCAGCACGTCGGCCCCGTTAAGCGTCACCCTGGTCGCGCCCAGGAAGTTGGTGCCCGTAATCGTAACGATGGTATTCACCGGCCCCGAAGTGGGCGTAAAGCGGGTAATCGTGGGCGGCGTGCCCACCACAAACGCCGTGGCCGAGCTGGCCGTGCCGCTGGGCGTGCTCAGCGTCAGCAGGCCGGAGGTGGTGCCTGCCGCCACCGTGGCCCGCAGGCTGGTGGCCGAGACCACCGTGAACGCGCTGGCCGCCGTGCCGTTGAAGGCCACGGCCGTGGCCCCGGTGAAGTTGAGCCCCGTGAGCGTGACCACCGTGCCCACCGGCCCGCTGGCCGGCGTGAAGCTGGTAATCATCGGGCCGGGGCCGGGCGTGAGGACGAAGTCGGCATTTGAGATGTCGAAGAAGTAGTTGTCGGCGGCTTCCACCATCACCCGCGCCGTGGCGGTGGGCGCGTTGGGCACCGTAATGCTGGCCGAGCCGGAGTTGGCCACGTTGGCGGCCAGCAGCAGCGGATACGTCAGGCCGCCGTCCAGGCTCAGGCGCAGGTTCACCAGGGCGCAGCTTACGGGGGCCGCGGTGGTGTTGGCCACGGCCCAGGTCACGGTCTGGGTCGAGCCGCCAGTCCAGCTCACGGCCGTATTGGGGGCCGTCACCAGGAAGGGCCCGGCGGTGGAGGTCACGTTGAGGTTGACAAAAGGGCTGAAGCCGAGGCCGCCCACCACGCCGGCCAGGCCGTTGTGGATTTCGCGGGCGGTGCAGCGGAACTTGAGCGCGCGGGCCACGCTGGGCAGGCGCTCGCCCTTGGCCAGGGTGTTGTTCACCAGCTCGTTGAGGCGGGGGAAGTAGCGCGTGCCCCCGGCCACGGGCAGCCAGGCGCGGAACAGCGGCGGGGTTTCGCCCGCCACCTGGGGCTGGTTCAGGTCGCCGACGGGGCCAGTGTCGAGCTCTTCCCAGGAATAGGTCAGCGGGTCGTTATCAACGTCGGTGGCCGTGGCCGTGAGCTGGAAGGGCGTGTTCAAGGGCAGGGTTTTGCCGCTGGCCGGGGCCGTCACCACCGGGGCCGTGTCGCCCGTGGCCGTGCTGGTGCCGCCGGTTTGCGAGGCCATGAGGGCCTGCATCTGGTCGTAGTTGCCGGAATGGTAAATGTCCGCCGTTTGGGTCACCACGTCGTCGGCCGGGCCGCAAATTCCGCCGTAGGACATGATGGTGACGCCCGAGCCGACTTCCCAGGCGGTGCTGCCCGCGCCGTTGCCGCAGCCGTTTTGCGTGTGGTAGCCCCCCAGCTGGTGCCCCATCTCGTGGCACACCACCTTAATGGTAAACTCATCGGTCGTGGCATCGTCCACGCCCGACACGCCCTGGGCTTTAAAGCCCGACACCCCCAGTACCCCCACGCTCGCCACGCCCCCGCAGGCGCAGGAGCAGAACAGGTGGCCGAGGTCGTAGTTGGCCGCCCCGATGACGCGGTCCGTGTTGGCTTGGTTCTGGCCCAGCTGTACATACTTGTCGATGTTCGTGTAGGTGGGTGAGGGCTGGGAACCCGTGCCGCTCAGGAAAGTAATCTGGTCGTTGTTGGCCACCAGCACCAGGCGCATCGACAATTCCCGCTCCATCGTGCCCACCACCCGGTTGAGAACGCCGACTTCGGCCGCCAGCACGCTGGCCAGGGTGTTGCCCTTGCCCAGGGCGTACTCCGGAGTGCAGGCCAGGGCCAGCCGGTAGGTGCGCAGCTGCGCCCCGGAGCCCG
>JAYULN010000701.1:0-17587 GCA_043763525.1 Hymenobacter sp. | reverse complement strand
AGTCGTTGGAGCGCCGGGCCAGTGTTTCGGCCGGCGTGCGCAGCACTGCTGCTACCGTGTACGGCCCCACGGGCTCGTATGTAAGCGGCTACAACATTGCGGATGAGTGGGTGGCTTATAGCTACGCCACTACGCCCGGCACCACCACGTCCAATCCCGGCGCGCAGCTCTATGACCGCCTCGGTACCCATCTTGACTACGCCGGTCCCTACGGCACGTACCAGGCCACCATCACGGCCATGCTGGGTAAGTTCGATGCCAACATCAGCGTGTACCCCAACCCGGCCCACGGCACCGCCACGGTCGAGATTAAGGATGCCAAAGTGGGCAGCGTAACGGTCCTCAACAACCTTGGCCAGCGCATCAGCGCCCAGGGCAAAGGCCAGGGCCAGGAAAAACTCCTCCTCGACATCTCAGGCCTTAAAGCCGGCCTGTACTTCGTGCAGATTGTGAGCGCCGACGGGGCTACCAAAATCTACAAAGAGCTGGTGGTGCAATAATCGGACAGCAGTATCAAACGAAAAGGAGGGAAGCAATTCCCTCCTTTTTTTGTGGGCGTACTTTTGTGCCGCCGCGTGCAGCTCCAGCTGTGCGCTTTTTCCACTGAATGCAAACCCGCGCAGCTGGAGTTCCGCGTTCCGATTATGTCCGAGCTTACGCCCCTCACCGCCATTGGCGAGTTTGCCCTTATCCGTCGCTTGCAGCAAGGCATCACCACCCGCCAGCCGGGCACGGTGCTGGGTATTGGCGACGATGCCGCCATCATTCGGCCCACGCCCGGTACCGAGCAGGTACTCACGACCGATTTGTTGGTTGAAGGCATTCATTTCGACCTGGCGTTTTGCCCCTTGCGGCACCTGGGCTACAAGGCCGTGGCCGTGAATGTGTCGGACGTGGCCGCTATGAATGCCTTGCCCACGCAGCTGGTGGTGGCGCTTTCGGCCGGCCCGCGCTTTACGGTGGAGGCCATTGAGGAGCTGTACGCCGGCATGCGCCTGGCTTGCGAGGCCTACAACGTGGACCTGGTGGGCGGCGATACTACCGCCAGCCGGGGCGGCCTCACCTTGGCCGTAACCGTGCTGGGCGAAGCGCCCGCCGGCGACGTGGTGCGCCGCAGCGGCGGCCAGCCCACCGATTTGCTCTGCGTGAGTGGCGACCTGGGCGGCGCATTCCTGGGCCTGCAAGTGCTGGAGCGTGAAAAACAAGCCTTCTTGGCCGACCCCGAAACCCAGCCCGAACTGGATAACTACGAGTACATAGTGCAGCGCCAACTGCGCCCCGAGGCCCGGCTCGACATCGTTCACGAGCTGCGCGAGTTGGGTATCCGGCCCAGCAGCATGATTGATATTTCGGACGGGCTGGCTTCGGAGGTGCTGCACTTGTGCGCGGCCAGCGGCACGGGGGCGCGGGTGTTCACCGAATTTCTGCCCCTGGCCAACCCCACGCTGGAGGCGGCGGCGGAATTCAACCTTGACCCCATCACCTGCGCCCTGAATGGCGGTGAAGACTACGAGCTACTGTTCACGGTGCCCGTTACGGACCACGAAAAGCTCAAAAACCACCCCGATATCACCATCATCGGCCACCTCACGGCGGCGGCCGAGGGCGCTAACCTCATCACCAAAGCCGGCCATCCCGTGCCGCTGCAAGCCCAGGGCTGGACCAGCTTTTAACTGCATTTTGATATAGCGGACCAACCTTATGTAAGCGCGGCCGTTAGGAAGGGAAATTCGGAATAAGCCCGGAATGGCACGCTAATTGTCTTTCCGATATTAATTCGTTCGTAATCTCATTTCAATTTTAGCATTACAGCCATGAACAAGCTCCCCTATATTTTTAGTCTGATTGTGCTGCTGAGCACCGTTTTTGGTAACGCCACTCCTGCCCGGGCCCAGTGGAGCCCGCAGGCCAAAGGTGCCGTAATTGGTGGCTTGGGTGGTGCCGCCGCTGGTGCCCTCATCAACAAGCGCAACCGGGCCGTGGGCGGCATAGTTGGTGGCGTAGCCGGTGGAGCCATCGGTTATGGTGTCGGCAAGCACATCGACAACAAGCGCAAGCAGCGGGCCGCCGCTGCCGCCGAGCGGCGGGCCGTCGCTTACCGCGAAGCTGAATACCGTAGGGCGCTGGCCCGTAGCAACAGCCGCGAAACGCTGCTAGCTAGCCGTACGCAAACCACGGTGGTACCTGTGAATAGCCTCACGGCTTCGAATGCCGTCATGACTCCCGGCATGCAGGGCGTTGCCCAGCCGATGACGACCAATGCCGCTTACCTGCCCAACGAAGCCTACGGCGATGCTACCAAGCCATACTCGACGGAGCAGGTTCGTCGCAAGAGCTGGTAACCATTTCTATTGCCTGTAAACCGAACCCCGGACCGTTGTGCCTGGGGTTCGGCTATTTTAGCCCTTTACAGGGGCGGGTACTGTTGCCCGCCACGTTTTTTTCACCAACCCTTCTGGATTTATGAAATCCCTTCTTTGCACCTTGTTTGTAGCCGTGGCGCTCAGTTCCTGCTCGAAAGCCGGTGAGGCTGCGAATGTTCAGACCCTGGACCAGGATTTTATCAGCGCTTGGAATAGCCGGGATGCCGGCAAAATTACCGGGATGATGGCCGATGACGTGAGCTTCGTGCAAGGCACGGCTCACTGGAAAGGCAAAGACGAAGTATCGCAGAAATGGGTGCGCGAAACCCTGCCCACCTTGAGCAGCCTCAAAACCAGTGTTATTAGCAGCAATGTGGATGCCAACAGCGCTTACGAGGCCGGTACGTTTTCGGTCGATGTGCAGCCCACTGGCCCCGGCCAGCCCGTCGGCTTTGGCGAAGGCAACTATATTTTTCTCTGGAAAAAAGCCGCCGATAATACCTGGAAGCTGAGCTATGCGCAGCTGGAGGATTTGCCGGTGCAGCGCCGGAATTAGGAATCCGGGTAACTCGAAAATGCCCGTCATGCAGAGCGGAGCGAAGCATGACGGGCGTTTCTATTCCTGAAATTCTGAGTTAATCCTCCGGGTAGGGCACGAACACGAATTTTGTGAATTCCTCATCGAGTACGAAGAGGCAGCAGAATTCGTCGGCGTTTTTATAGTTGGCCTGGAAATAATTTACGCCATCGGGCTCGATGATGCCTTGCTGCACGAACAGCTCCAGGTAGCTGGCGAAAACGTGCCAATCCAGGTTCAGCTCATCGGCATTGACGAGGAGGCCGCCGAGGGGCACTTCCTGCTTGGCAAAGACGAAAATGGGGTATTGGCTGAAGTCGCCCTTGCGAATCTGGGCAGAGGCTTCGAGCAGCGTGTCGCACACGACGACGAAATCCTTGGTGATGGTGCCGAGGTATTTGCCGTTCAGTTCGGGGTCGTTGAAGTAGTCCATGCGTATTATTTGCCGTGGTGGCGGGCTACTTTTTCAAGCAGAGCCGTTATCTCTGGGTCTTTGGCGTTTTGGGCTTTCAGCTGCTGAAAGAATGCGCTGATTTCCTGCTCTTCTTCTGAGTTGTAGGGGTGCGAAACGATGGGCGTGAGGTCGATGCCTGCTGGCTCGTGGCCCAGTTTGCGGCGGGACCGGTGGGTGGTGATGGCCGTCATGGTATCAAGGGGTTAAGAAATCGGGGTAATACTGCTTAACGAGGGCCATGGCGGCTGAGGTTCCGAGATACAGGTGCAAACCGCCCATCTCAACGGCTCCCAACGCTTGCTTATAATGGACTTTGAGCACCGACTTGCTTTCAAAACTGACGAAGCCCTCGTGCCCTAACTCGAACGACCAACGACAGGCGAAAGCCACCAGGTTGCCCAGCACCCCAAGATACACCTTGTTGCTGCCCTTATTGAAACCAGCGCTTTCCACCAAGTGCATAAAAACGTGGTCGGGCTTGTTTTCCAGGCTAAGCAGGCCGTGAATGATGTTAGGATTATCAACGGTGTTGAGCTGAAACACCGGCCGGCCGGACGTGGCAACTTCCCGCGCCCAATCGAACGCCCAGCCTTTCAGCTTCCGGGTCTTGGCGGTGGTTAGCGGGCGCACCTGCGTGGGAAACGACTCGCCCGTAACGACATTTTCGATGGAGCGCGTGAGTTTGTCGATGCGTTCCTGAAAAGCATGAGATTTGGTGGATTTCATGCGACGACGAAATCCTTGGTGATGGGGCCGATGTATTTGCCGTTGAGTTCGGGGTCGTTGAAGTAGTCCATTCTAATTATTCCCTTTTATAGCTGGGTCCCAGACGTTGTTAAAAATCGTAGTGGAAAATTCTTTATCAATTTTTCTTACCCCAGCACTTTGTAAGATTTCCGCTTCAATTAATTCATTAATTATTCGAAGTGTAACATCCGTAAAGCTTGAAAAGTCAGTCAGGCGATAAGACTTGCCAAATAATACTTTGGCTTCTTCAGTGTTATTTACAAAGCTTATTCTGTCACCTGTATTGTGCAGCAGGTACCAGGTGACAATATTTCCAGCAACAATTGTCCCAGATAATTCGCGCAGTTTTGTGCCCGTATCAATGCCAGAAAAAGAAATTAATTCTTCCTTATCCAGATTTATCAATTCAAATTGTACGCCCATAATATTTAGGAGTTACTTCAATTCCAGCGCCACCACATTCTCTACGTGGTGGGTATGGGGGAACATATCCACTGGCTGCACGCGGGTGACTTTGTAGGCGGCATCCAGCAGCTCCAGGTCCCTGGCCTGGGTGGCGGGGTTGCAGCTGATGTAGACGATGCGGGGGGCGCGCAGCTCCAGGAGGCGGGCCACTACGTCGGGGTGCATGCCGGCGCGGGGCGGGTCGGTGATGAGGACGTCGGGGCGGCCGTGGCGGGCGGTGAATTCGGCGGTGAGGATGTCCTTCATGTCGCCGGCGTAGAACTCGGTGTTGGTAATGTTGTTGATTTCGGCGTTGACGTGGGCATCGGCCACGGCCTGCTCCACGTACTCGATGCCGATGACTTTGCGGGCCTGGTGGGCCACGAAGCTGGCGATGGTGCCGGCCCCCGTGTAGAGGTCGTACACGAGCTCATCGCCGGTGAGGTCGGCGAAGTCGCGGGCCACTTGGTAGAGCTGGTGGGCGCCTTCGGAGTTGGTTTGGTAGAAGGACTTGGGGCCGATGCGGAAGCGCAGGCCTTCCATCTCTTCCTCGATGTAGGGCTTGCCCTTGTAGGTGATGACGTCGAGGTCGTGGAAGGTTTCGTTGCCCTTGCTGTTGAGGACGTAGTTGAGGGAGGTGATGCCGGGGAACTTGGCGTAGAGGGCATCGAGCAGGGGTTCGATGCTGGCGTGGGGGCGGTAGCACTGCAGAATCACCATGATTTCGCCGGTGCTCTGGGCGGTGCGGATGATGAGGTTGCGCAGGTTGCCGGTTTGGCGCACCATGTTGCCGAATTCTAGGCCGTGCTCGCGGCCGTAGTCGCGGATGAAGAGGCGGATTTCGTTGCTGGGCTCGGCCTGGAGGTGGCAGTGCTGCACGTCGATAATTTTATCGAAGCGGGCGGGGGTGTGGAAGCCCAGCACGTTGCGGTCGAAGGTCTGGGTGTCGTCGTCGATTTGCTCCTGGGTCAGCCAGCCGTTGTCGCTGAACGTATATTCGAGCTTGTTGCGGTAGTAGGTACGCTGGGGCGAGGCGAGGATGAACGGGATTTCGGGCAGGGCCACTTTGCCGATGCGGGTGAGCTGGTCGATGACCTGCTGCTGCTTGAAGTGCAGCTGCGAATCGTAGCCCAGGTGCTGCCACTTGCAGCCGCCGCAGGTGCCGAAGTGCTGGCAAAACGGCGTGGTACGCAGCTCCGAATAGGTGTGGAAATGCGTGGGAACGGCTTCGAGAAAGTTCTTTTTGGCGCGGGTGATGCGCAAATCCACTACGTCGCCGGGGGCCACCTGCGATACGAAGATGACCAGGTTATCGAGGCGGACCATGCATTTGCCTTCGGCCACCATATCCTGAATCAGGATGTTGTGGAGGGCATCGGCGGGTAAGTTTTTAGAGACTTTCGTGATTTTGCGGGACATAGGGCTGCGGGCGATAAGTCTGCAAAGGTAGACCACGGATTAGCTCGGATTTTCACGGATTTCACGGATTTTGTGGGCACCCCGATAAAGCACTTGCACAAAAAAAGGCCCGCCAAGCGGCAGGCCTTTTCCATGTATACAACCGACTACAAAATCCGCGAAATCCGCTAAAATCCGAGCTAATCCGTGGTCTATTTAACTATCTCAAACCAGCCCTTGCTGCTGCTGCCATTCGGCAGCGTGAGCAGGAAGTAGTAGTTGCCGGTGGCGGTGTTCTCGTCGCCGCCCCAGTTGTTCTGGTAGTTGGTGGTTTTATATACCTCGCGGCCCCAGCGGTTGAACACGGTGAAGGTGTTGCCGGGGTAGAGCAGGATGTTGTCAATTACCAGCACGTCGTTATAGCCGTCGCGGTTGGGGGTGATGACGTTGTAGGTTTTCGTCAGGTTGGCGAAGTCTACGCGGGCTTCATTCGAGTTCGAATAGAGGGGTGTGGCATCGCTGCTTTTGGCCACCACCCGGAAGTTCTGGGCGAAGCCCGACCCGGACGACGAGCCCGTGGCGGCGTTATCGATGGTGGCTTGCAAGGGGCTGCCGAAGGGCACCGTGGCCACCAGCACTTGCGAGCCGGCATCGTTGCGACGGAAAACCTGGTACTCCTTCACCGCAAAGCCCACGAAGGCGTTCCAGGTGAGGGAGGTTTTGCCCTGGTCGTAGCCGCCGGTGCCGGGGTTGGTGGCGTTGGTGGCCACCAGGCGGATGGTCTGGGCCGTGGTGGTGGGCACCACGGTGCCGCAGCCGTTGGTCAGGTCCAGCTGGTACTCGTAGGAGTTGGCCGAGGCATCCACTGCGTTGTTATCGGTGTAGGCAGTGGCCGAAGCGGCCACCGTGCCCACCGAAGCAAAGGCGCTGCCCGAGCCCGCCACGCGCCGCAGAATACGCACCTGATTGGGTGTATTGGCGCTGTTGGGAGCCGAGAGGTTAATAATGACGCGGTTGTTGCTGGTGGCATCTACCGAGGCATTGGCCAGGGCTAGGGTGGGGTTGTCGAAGGTAATGGTGCGCGTAGCCGCCGGGCCGGGGCAGGAGGCCGGGCTGGCACTGATTTCAACGGCGCTCACGGCGTAAGGCCCGGTTGGGTTGAAGAGTACCGTCACCGTGCTGCTGGTGCCGCCGGCCGTCACCGCGCCGCCCGTAATGGTCCACTGGAAGGTGGCACCAGGGGTGGGGTTGGCAACGGTATAGGGCTGCGGCGTGGCCGTATTACACACGAAGGCCGAGCCCGAAATGGTGGGGGCCACCGGCGTGGGGCTCACCGTGAAAGGCGTGGTGTAGAGCGGCCCAACGCAGCCGGCCGCCGACGTTTCGCGCACCGTGAGCGAGTAGGTGCCGGGGGCCGGTAGGGTGCTCAGGGTGCGGCTGTTGCCAGTGCCGGCCAGCGTGGTGCCGCTCAGCTGGAACACGTAGCTGGAGCCCGCGAAGCCGCCGGGCAGCGAGAACGTGACGGGGCCATTAGTCTGGCAGACGCGCACGGGGCTCACAATGACCAGGCTGGGCCGGGGCGAGGGGTTGATGTTCACAAACAGCGTGTCGGACACGCCCCGGCAAATGCCGCCGGCGGGGTTGCTGGTTTCCGTCACGATGATTTTGCCGATGGTGGGCACCGTTACCGGGTTCCAGCCCACGGTCACCGTGTTGCGGACGGTGCTCACCTGCGTGCCGCCCACAATGGCCCAGGAATACGACGAGCCATTGGCAAAAACGCCGCTGATGTACGTGTAAGGCCCATCGGCCTGGCAGATGGCGCGGGGCAGCGGGGCCACGGCCACCACATCGCCGGGGCCGGTGGGCCGCACCGTTTGCAGGCGCTGGTTGATGACGATGGGCAGCGTGGTAGTATCCGACGAGCAGCCCTGGGCATTCAGGCGGAACACTTTGAGGTAGGCCCCCGCGGTGGCCGTGCCCCAGTCAACGGTGATGGCCGGGGTACTCTGGCCGCTGGCAATGGTGCCGCCGTTAATCAGCCAGGTATACACCGTGGCCGCCGGGGTGGGCACCGAATACGCAATGCTCGTAACCGTGGGGCAGACCGAGGCCGGGCCGGTGATGCCTTCGGGAGCCGGCCGCGGGTTGATGGTGATGGTCACAGCATCGGTACTCGAGCATTGGTTAACAGTGTTACCGTCAGTGGCTATAACTGTATAGATTCGAACGATGGGAGTGGCAGTGGTATTTGAAGCAGTGAGTATAGGTTGAGCGGTGTTGGCATTGCTCAGACCAGTGGACGGGCTCCAACTATATGTGTAGCCCGGCCGGGCGGGGGTGCCAAGTGTAAGACGCTTTAAGTCGCACACGGCGGCATCGGGGCCAGCATCAGCCACAGCGGTGGGGTTTACGGTCACTGTTACAGTATTGGTAGCCACGCAGCCGTTGGCAGTGGTAGCCGTCAGGGTGAAGGTGTATATGACCGGCGCGCCGGTGGTGTTGTTAGCCGTGAAGCGGGTACCGGGCGAGTTAGGGGTATCAAGGCCAGTCGTGGGGTTCCAACTGTAGGTAGTGCCAACTGTGCCCAGCGAACCTAAGTCAGTAAACATGCCCGAACACATAGAAGTATTGGCCCCCACCACGGCCACCGCGGCCGGGTTGATGGTCACGACCACGGTATCGCGCTGGAAGCAGCCATTGGCCGTGGTAGCCAGCAAAATGTACTGCTGCGTAAGGGGCGCGTTGGTCAGGTTGGGCAGGGTCACGGTCGGGTTCAGCACCGAGGCGCTGCTCAGGCCGGTGGCCGGGCTCCAGGCGTAGGTGGTGCCGGTTATGGACGCTCCGCTGCCAATCGCCACGCCCACATTCGAGCAGATTTGCTTGTCGGCCCCAGCCTGCGCCACGGCGGTGGGGTTGATGGTGACATCGACCATGCCGGTGGCCACGCAGCCGTTGGCCGTAGTTGCCGTGAGGGTATAAGTGCGAACAATGGGCGTGCCGGTCAGGTTGGGCAGCGTCAGGGTCGGGTTGGCTACCGACGTGCTGCTCAGGCCGGTGGCCGGGCTCCAGGCATAAATAGTACCGGCGATGGCCGGGCCGCCAATCACCACACCCACGTTCGAGCAGGTTTGCTTGGTCGGGCCGGCATCGGCCACGGCGGCCGGGTTCAAGGTCACGGTCACGGTGGCCGTGGCCGCGCAGCCGTTGGCCGTAGTCGCCGTCAGAGTGTAGGTGGTGATGATGGGCGCGCCGGTGGTGGTGGTGCCGGTCACGGTGGGGTTGGCGCTGGTGGGGTTGCTCAGGCCAGTGGTCGGGCTCCAGCTATAGGTGTAGCCGGGCAGGGCCGCGCCGCCCAGCGGGGCCGAAATCGTGCCCGAGCAGAAGCTGATGGCCGGGCCGGGCGTGGCAATAGCCGCCGGGCTTACGGTGATAACGACCGTTGCGGTAGCAGTGCAGCCGTTGGCAGTAGTTGCCGTCAGGGTGTAGGTCGCGGTGATGGGCGTGCCGGTGGTGTTGGGCAGGGTCACGGTGGGCTGGGCGGCGGTGGTGCTACTCAGGCCGGTAGCCGGGCCCCAGCTGTAGGTGTAGCCCGGCAGGGCCGGCGTGCCCAGCGGGGGCGAAGCCACGTTGGGGCAAATGGTGCGAACCGGGCCCGCATCGACGGTGGCAGCCGGGGCCACGGTCACAATCACCGAATCGACGCTGGCCACGCACCCCACGCCCGAGGTAACCGTGAGGCCGTAGCGCACCACAAGGGGCACGCCGGTAAGGTTGGGCAGGGTCACGGTGGGCTGGGCGGTGCTGGTGCTGCTCAGGCCGGTAGCCGGGCCCCAGCTGTAGGTGAGGCCCGCCACGGCGGCGGTGCCCAGCGGGGCCGAAGCCACGCCGGAGCACACGGTGCGGTCGGGGCCGGCGTTGGCAACGGGCGGCGGCGTTACGGTCACGGTTATGGTGGCCGAGGTGGTGCAGGTGCCGTCGGTGCCCACCACGGTGTAGGTCGTGGTGGTGGTGGGGCTCACGGTGAGGGTGGTCGCGGTCGAAGTCTGGCCGCCGCCGGTCCAGGAGTAGGTGAGACCGGCCTGTCCCGCCACGGTGAGCGTGGTCGAGTTGCCCACGCAGATGCTGGGGGCGGTGGCCGTAACCGTCAGGGCCGGCAGGGGCCGGATATCCACGGTTTTCACCACCGAGTCGGTGGGGCAGCCGCGCGAGGAAATACCCTTCAGCACCAGCGTGCCGGTAGTATTGGTACTACCCCAGGTTACCTGCACCGAGCTGGTGTTCTGCCCGCTCGTGATGGTGCCGCCGGTTACACGCCAGCGGTACGAAGCCGGCGTAGGGCCGGCGGCCGTGTAGGTCCGCACCGTGGCCGGGTCGCACACCAGGGCGGGGCCGTTGATGGCGTTAGGCCCGGCGGCGCGGGTCACGGTAATCCGGAAGATGTCGGAGGCAATTTTGCCGCCGCAGCCGTTGTCTTTCACGGTCACGCCCAGGTCGTAGGCCGTGGCGCGGGCATTGCCGCAGGCCGAATTGAACACGAACGTGCCCGCAACCGAGCCGTTGCCCGTAGCCGTGGCCGTACCCGTGAGGTTGCCGGGCGAAACCGTGCCGGTGCTGCCGTTGAAGGTGGTAATAAACGGTCCGCTGCCGTCAAGCAGGGCGCTGTTCACGGTCATGGTCAGGGGGTGGTTGCCGCTCGATTGCGTGGCCGTAATCGGAATACTCAGCGACTGGCCTTCCTCGATGGTGTAGTTGCGGGGGGTGGTAACGGTGGGCGGCAACAACGGGGCCGGGGTAGGAGGGCAGGTCGATACCACCAGCTGCAAGTCGCGCCGGGTGGTGCCAATCAGCACCTCGCGCCCGTTGATGGTGCGGTATTCCGACACGTCGACCGCCACCACGTACAGGCCGTTGGTGGTGGCTCCGTACTTGGCCACGCCGGTGTTGGCATTGATGGTGGCAAAGTTGCCCGTGCCCGTGCCAAACGGGTTGGCCGTGCTGTAGCCCGCGAAATAGGGCACCGGCTGCGGCAGGGGCGGAAACGTGGCCCCGTTGTTGGACTGCTGGCCGTAGGGGCTGCCGAAGGAGTACACCAGCCGGTCGCCGTCGGCATCGAAGGCGTTGTTGAGGGTGATGGTGGTATCGTTCTGGCACACGATGGCCACGGCGGTATCCGAGAACACCGGCGAGCGGTTCGAAATCAGTGGCGGGGCCATGCTCACGTACAGCGTGAGGGGCTGGCCTCTGGTGGCTGGGGCATCGAGGTTGGTGAGGGTGTAGTTCCGGGCCGAGGGCGAGGCCACGGCATAGTAGCCATCAAACGACACGGGCAGGTTCACGATGCCCACAAATTTGTTGATGATGAACGGCTGGCTCGGGCCCACCACCGCGCAGCCCGCCGGCACCGACGGGCTGATACTCCCCGAGTTAGTCGGGCCGGTCATGTTCACATTGCCCACTTGGCCCTGCTGTGGCATGGTCACTGTGGGATAATTCACGCCTGCTATCATGATGAGGCGTATCCCGGTGGTGCGGTTATAAATAGCCACCGGCAGGTTGCCCAGCGGCCCGGCCACGCCGCCGCCCTGCAACCCGTTGATGTAGAAAGTCGCCGTCAGCTCGTAGCGGAAGGGGGCCGTGGCCGGGCCGGTAGCATCGAGGTAGCGGTAGCTCATCTCGCCGCCCAGCAAGTGCGATGCCTGCGCCGGACGAGCCCCTAGCAACAACAGGGCAAACAGCAACAGCGACCCGTAAACGCGCCGGAGTAAGGTTATTGACATACAAAAAAATAAAGGGTAGGAAGGAGATTTTTCCAGTTGTTGGGTTTTGTTACGGGCTGTTGGTTGCTGGTTATGCGTTGTCAGGTAGTCAAATGTGCTGGCAATACATAACCAGCAACAAACCAATGAAATGCACAATCAACCAGGCTACTCGCGCACCACGCGGCGCAGGGCCGTCTGGCCATGAGCATCGCGCAGGCGCAGCACATAAATGCCGGGGGCCAGGGCGCTCAGGTCGAGCTCGGCCTCGGCGGTGGGGCCCAGCCGCAGGGAAGTGCGCAACACGGTGGCCCCCAGCAGGCTCTGCACCTCGGTGGCGTAGAGGCCGGCGGCCGTGGCATCGGGCAGGCGCAGGCGCAGGCGGCCGTCGAGGGTAGGGTTGGGGCAGAGGCTGAGGGTGGGCAGGGCCTGGGCCTCGCGGGTGGCCAGCGGCTGCACGCGCAGCTGATAGTCTTCGTACTCGGCGTTCAGCAGGTTGGCAATGCAGGGCGAGGCCGCGTTGGAGCTGGCCACCGTGACCACCCGCATCCGGGTGTTGAGCACGGTGCTGCGGTTGGGGGCCGTGAAGCTGCCCGTGAGCGTGGCCGCGCCCGGGCCGGCCGTCGTCACGCCGTCCACCACCAGCTCTCCGGCATCGAAAAAGCTGCCGTTGGCGTTCAAATCGACCCACACGGCCGTGCGATGCACAATGGCCAGGTTCGAGGTGATGGAAAGGTTGACCGCGCTGCCCGACGTTACCGCAATGGGCTGGGCCGTGTAGCTGGTGTAGCCGGTGGTCGAGTTGCCCGAGATGTTGCTGAACGCGGGCTGGGCACTGGCAACGCTAACGGAGGTGATGAAGAACTGGCTGGGCTGCTGGCTGCCGCCTCCGTTGGTGCCGCCCGTGCCGTTGGCGGCGCAGTAGCTCAGGCACGGCACCGATACCGACACGGCGTTCAGGCGCGTGATGCTGGCCGTGCCGTTAGCGTTGGTGGCCGACAGCATCACGTTGTACGAGCCGGTGGCCGTGTACTGGTGCGAGGGGTTTTGCAGGTGGCTCACCGCGGTGCCGTCGCCAAAGTCCCAGGTCCAGCTCGTGGGCAGGTTGGTGGTGAGGTCGGTGAACTGAATGGGGTTCACGCAGCCGCCCACCACGTAGTTGGTGCTGAAGTTGATGATGGGGGGCAGCGTATTGGGCCGGGCCACCACGGTGTAGTCTTCGGCCTGGCCGCTCACCGGGGCGGTGCAGGGGCCGCCGTTGTTGCCTACGGCATCGGCCACCACGCGCAGGCGCAGTGGCTGGTTGAGGGTGGTGCCGGTGGGCAGCATGAAGGTGGCCGTGATGCCGGGGCTGGCCGCGTTCAGGCTCTGGTACACTTGCTCGGCGGTGGTGAGGATGCCGTCGTTGTTCTTGTCGAGGTACACCCGAATGTCGTGCGGGTTCACGCCGCCGGTCGTGATAATCATCGGGTAGTTCACGCCGGCAATCAGCTCGGTGCGCTGGGTGCAGGTGAAGTCCTGGTAGCCGGCACTGCCATCGGCCGAGGTGTTGTCAATCGTGCCCAGCCGGAAGCGGGTTACGCCGTAGTTGGCGAAGTAGTTGATGGTCTGGGGCGTGCAGCTGGCGGCCACGGGCACCGTGGTGTTGTACACAATGCTGGTGGTGGCGCTGGTATTTACCCCGGTCGCGTTGGTGGCCCGCAGCTTGGCGGCAAAGGTGCCGGCGGTGGTGTAGCAGTGGTTGGGGTTTTGGTCGGTGCTGGTGGTGCCGTCGCCAAAGGTCCAGAGCCAGGCCGTGGGCAGATTCTGGCTGGCATCGGTGAACTGCACGCAGCCCGAGCAGGTGGTGGTGGCGTTGGTGGTGAAGGCTGCCACCGGCGCGTTGGCATTGGCTGCCAGCGTCACGCTGTAGTCTTCGTCCTGCGAGTACTGGGGCGTAGAGCAGGAAATGGGCACCACGCCGTTGGCAAAGTCGGCGGCCACGCGCATGCGCAGCCGGGTGCTCAGGGTAGCCGAGGCCGGTGGTGTAATAGTGCCGGTGTGCAGGGTTTTATTGTCGGAGCTGAACGCCAGCTCGTTGCTGCCGGTGAAGGCCCCGTCGTTGTTGTAGTCAATCCAGACCCGCACGTTCTCCGGCGTGTTGGCATTGGTTCGGATGCTGATGGCGTAGTTCTGGCCCACCAGCAGGGCGGCGTTCTGCGTGCAGCTGTAGTCTTGGTAGCCATCGGCCTGGCCCACCGTGGTTTTGTTGATGAGCGAGTTGCCCACCGTCACGTTGAGGATGCCCATGTCGAAGGCGGAGGCCAGGGAGTTGCTGGCCTGGCCCGGCGTGCAGGCCGCGGCAACGGGGCAGGTAGTGCCCTGGGCGAGGGCCATCAGCGGCGTGCCGCACACTAATAGGACGGCCGCAATACCCGGCGCAACGCGGGACCAGGAACGTAGCAGTGGATTCATACGGTATTCAGAGGGAAAGAAATAGAATTCAGTCGATAAATGTAAGCAGAAAACCGGGACAGCGGGGGCGAAATCGACCATTGACCAATTTTAATCTGCTGACCGGCCGGCACTTTCAGGCTGGCCCACGGGGCAACCACGGCAGGTTGCCTGGCTCGCCAGGGCCGCTGGGGTTTAAATTAGACGCGCAAAAATCGCACCATCCAGCCGTAAGTTTGCCCCGGTTTTTTGCTCACCGCTACTCATTGGCCCGGCGGGCGGTTTTCTTTTTTTTAACTTAGTATGCCAACTCCCACGGTTCTCATCACGGGCGGTACCTCGGGCATTGGCCGGGCGTGCGCCCTGGCGTTTGGCCGCGCCGGCTACCAGGTCGCCATCACCGGGCGCGACGAAACCCGGCTTGCCGAAACCGCCCTGGCGCTGGCTGCCGCCGGCATTGCCCACCTCACCGTGCGGGCCGACGTGGGCGACGAAGCCGCCGCCGAGCACGCCGTGCGCGACACCGTGGCCCGCTTCGGTGGCCTCGACGTGCTGCTCAACAATGCCGGCATCAGCATGCGCGCCCGCTTTCAGGATGCCGACCTGGATGTCATCAAGCAACTCATGCAAACCAACTTTTTCGGCACCGTTTTCACCACCAAGTTTGCCCTGCCGCACCTGCTGGCCAGCCGGGGCAGCATTGTGGGCATCAGCAGCATTGCCGGCTACCGGGGCCTGCCGGGCCGCACCGGCTACTCGGCCTCCAAGTTTGCCATGAACGGCTTTCTCGAAGCCCTGCGCACCGAATTGCTCGACCAGGGCGTACACGTGCTCACGGCCGCGCCGGGCTTCACGGCCTCCAATATCCGGCAGGTGGCCCTGGCCGCCGATGGTTCATCCCAGGGCGAATCGCCGCGCGACGAAGGCGCGATGATGAGCAGCGAAGCCGTGGCCGATGAGATTATGAAAGCCGTGAAGCAGCGCAAGCGCACGCTCGTGCTTACGGGGCAGGGCAAGCTCACGGTTTTCCTCAATAAGCTCTTTCCTGGCCTCACCGATAAGCTGGTGCTGAACCACTTTCGGAAAGAGGAAAAGGGAGTGGATGTGGGATAACGAAAGTGCCAGAAACAAAAGAACGTCATGCTGAGCTTGCCGAAGCATGACGCTCTTTTGTTTCTGGCAAAAACCCGGCTGTGAGCCTGCTTTACAGCGAAGCTTTCTGCGCCAGCTTCACCGCCTCGTACATATCCACCACGCCGCCGGTTACCGACAGCGTCGAGAAATCGACTTCGCGCTTGGTGCCGGGCACCTGCACTTTGGTGTGATGCACCTGGGCCGACTGCATAATAATGCGCTTCAAATCGGTAGCCGTGAGCTTGGGGAAGTACGACTTGAGCACTGCCGCCACGCCGGCCGTCACGGGCGAGGCCATGCTGGTGCCGCTTTCGTTGCCGTAGGTACTGCCGGGTAGGGTACTGAAAATGCCCACGCCGGGCGCGAACACATCGACCCCGGTTTTGCTGTAGTTCGAGAAGCTGGCGGTGAGCTGGGAGTTGTCGCTCGGGCCCGATGCGCCCACCGTGAGCAGGTTGGGTACCATGGTTTTGTTGATGTAGAAAGAAGCCGGGAAGTTGTCGGCCACGTCGAGGTTGTTGTTCTCGTTGCCGGCGGCGTGTACCAGCAGCACGTTTCTGGTGGCCGCGTATTTGTAGGCCGCTTCCACGGCCGGGCGCTGGGGCGAAAACTCCTTGCCGAAGCTCATGTTGATAATCTGCGCCCCGTTGTCCACCGCGTAGCGGATGGCGTTGGCGATGTCCTTGTCGCGCTCGTCGCCGTCGGGCACCGCCCGCACCACCATTATCCGCACCGGGTCGGCGGCCAGGCCCTGAATGCCAATCTTATTGTCGCGCACCGCCGCGATGATGCCGGCCACGTGGGTGCCGTGCAGCGGGTCGGGCCCGTGCAGGTCGTTGTTGCCGTAGTAGCGCTGCGTGAGGTCGTCCGGATTGTCCTTCACGATGTCGGCACGCGGGTTGAAATTGAGGTTGAGCGAGTTGTCGAGCAGGTTGCGCTCTTCTTTTTCGCCGGCGCTCACTTCTTTCAGCAGCGCGTCGCTGTCGGCGGTGCCCGACTGGCGCATCATTTCGAGCATGCCGGCCGCGGAGCGGCGCAGGTTGGGGTCGTCGGTTTTGGCGGTGCGCAGCGTGGCCGTATCGAGGGTGGTGGTGCCCAGGGCCTGCTTAATCTGGTCCACCATCATGGTGAACTTCTCCGTCATGCCGCCCACCTGGTTGTTGCGGTCAGTTTCTTCGGCCAGCCGGGCTTTGTACACCTTCTCGGCTTTCTGGTAGAGGGCGTAGTCGGCCTTGTCGGCGGGCTTCACCGTTTTGGCCGCGATGCCCTTGAAGCGCTGGCGGCCGGCGGCCACGAGGCGCGTCATTTCCAAACTCTCGGCGTTGATATTGCGGCCGTCGGGCCCGCCGAGGAAGTTCCAGCCGTGTACGTCGTCGACGTAGCCATTTTTGTCGTCGTCGAGGCCATTGCCGGGAATCTCGCCCCGGTTGGTCCACAGCACCGGCTTCAAATCGACGTGGGCCGTGTCGATGCCCGAGTCAATCACGGCCACTATTACGGGCGTGGGCACCAGGTTTTTCAGCAGCTCCTGGTAGGCGCGGGTAGCTCCCACGCCGGGCACTTTGTCCAGCTGCGGGTCTTTGAGGTACCATTGGGCCGCGCTTTGGTCGCCGGGGGCGGCAGGGGCAGGGGTGGCAGGAACAGTCGTTTGAGCCACGCCCAGCATAGGCAGGCCCAACAGGGCCAGGGCGAGCGACCAGCGGCGGAAAGGAGTAATTGTCATAAGCAAAGCAAAAGGAAAGCGCTGCGGCAGCGCGGCTGATTATAGCGTAAAACCGAAAATAGGGCCAATGTAGTTCAGCCGGGCCAAAGACGTGCCAGGCGGGAGCAATGTTGCGTCACCTGCCCCGGTCCGACCGCCGGAGGCGGTCCGACCGGGGCAGGTGAGGTAAATAGTGAACAAAATAGTGAACAAAATACAGCAGCGCAATTACCCATCGTACTTACGTCAACCGGTCGGACCGCCTCCGGCGTTCGGACTGGGGCAACGGCCCCGTCCGGTAACTTCACGTCCTCAATTCCGGTTTCTCCGCTCATGCGCCCTTCCCTACACCCCATTGCCGCCCTTGCGGCATTCTTCATTCTTCATTCTTCATTCTTCATTGCGCTGCAAGCGCAGGCCCCCAAAACCTACACTTCCTCCGAAATTCTGCTGGGGCTCAAAAAGCTCAACGTCCTCGGCTCGGTGCTCTACATCGCCGCCCACCCCGACGACGAAAACACCCGCCTCATCGCCTACCTGGCCAACGAGCGCCTGCTCGAAACCGGCTACCTGAGC
>JAYULN010000700.1:0-1146 GCA_043763525.1 Hymenobacter sp. | reverse complement strand
GTAAGCTTCCCCCCAAAGTGAGCCAATCAAAAGTAGAGAGAAGTAGTAACTTTTCACTTCTTCTATTTTTGATTGTTTATGAAAAAAAGTCGTTTTAGCGAAGCCCAGGTTCTGGGTATTTTGCGCCAACAGGACCGGGGCCAGACGGTGGTTCAGATTTGCCGGGAGCACGGCATTAGTGAGCCCACCTTTTACGCGTGGAAAAGCAAGTTTGGGGGCATGAACGTGAGCGAGTTGCCGCGCCTCAAGCACCTGGAGGACGAAAACCGCCGCCTTAAACAGCTGTACGCCGAGTTGAGTCTGGAACATCAGGTGATGAAGGAGGCGTTGCGAAAAAAGTAGTCACCCCCACGGCCCGGCGCGCGGTGGCCCACTACGCCTGCGAGCGAGGGCTGAGCCAGCGTCAGGCGTGTGCGCTCGTGGGCCTGGCCCGCGGCAGCTACGCCCCGCCCCCAGGCGGGGGCCGTGGGGGAATTCAGCCCGCCGATGCCGAACTGGTCACCCGCCTGCAGGCGCTGGTCAAGCGCCACCGGGGCTGGGGGGTTTGGAAATACTATTACCGCCTGCGCAAGCTGGGCGTGGTGGTCAATCACAAGCGGTTATGGCGTATCTATCAGCTGCTGAACTTACAACTGAGCAAGCGCCGGAAAAAGAAACGCCTGCCCGAACACGTCAAACGGCCCTTGGAAGTGCCCACGCAGCCGAATGTGTGCTGGTCGCTGGACTTCATGAGCGATGCGCTGACCGACGGTCGACGCTTTCGCACCTTGAACGTGGTCGAGGACTGGAACCGGGAAGTGTTCGGTATCGAGGTGGATTTCTCGCTGCCCGCCACGCGGGTCGTGGCCCTGCTCACGCAACTGGTCCGCCGCCACGGCGTGCCGGCCCGCATCCGGGTCGACAACGGCCCCGGGCTCATCAGCCAGGTGCTGCAGACTTGGTGCCAGGGCCAGGGGATTGACCTGCACTGGATTCAGCCCGCGAGTCCGACGCAAAACGCCTACATGGAACGCTTTACTGGGTCCTTTCGCCGCGAACTACTTAACGCTACCCTCTTCACCAGCCTGCGCCAGGTGCGCGAGCAGGGCCAGAGCTGGCAGTACGATTACAACTACCTGCGGCCCCATGAAGCCCTTAACTTCTTAA
>JAYULN010000699.1:0-7620 GCA_043763525.1 Hymenobacter sp. | reverse complement strand
AGGTAGGGCAGCAACGGCAGCGGCTGCGCCCGCCAGGGTCGCCGGCAGCTGCGCCACACCAGCCACCCGGCCCCGAGCAGCCCCGCCAGCAGCAACGGCGACTCGTAGCCCGCCAGGTAGCGGAAATAATACAGCGCATCGAGTTTCAGCCCGCCTTGCCGGCCCGCTGCGTTGGCAGCCACGGGCACGGCGGTACGCGCATAAAACGCCAGCCAGCGGTACCACGGCAGGCCCGCCACCACGCCCACCGCCCCAAATAGCACGTAGGGCGCGGCCAGTACCAGCAGGGCCCGCCACCACAGGCCACGCTGCCGCCACAGGCCATCGGCCTGCCACAGTTCCAACACCACCAAAATGGGCAGTGTGAACAGAAATTTGTAGTTGAAACTGAGCCCCACCGCCAACCAAACCACCACGCGCAAGCCCGCCACCGCGCTGGGGCGCTGCAACCGCGCAAAATGGCTCTGCAATAGCATGGCGTACAGCACGAGGCTGATGCAGCTAGGCGTGAAATCGCGCCCCGAAAACGTGAGCAGCAGCGACGTGCCCCCCAGCAAAGCGAGCCCGGCTGTTTCGGGGCCCGTTAGCCGGGCCTTACGGGCCACCCACGCGGTAAACAAGCCCAGTCCCGCTACGCCCAGCAACGCATTGAGGGTTTGGAACACCAAAAAACTACGCGTGAGGGCCGCTACCGGCACGTAAGCCAGCAGAAAGGCGGGGCTGCCCGGAATGAACAACCGCGAGAAATCGCCCTGCGCCATGTGCTGAACCACCTGCCAGTTGCGCACCGAATCGTAGTCGGGCGGGCCGGCTTCGGGCAGCCGCCACAGGCGGAGAGCAGCCACGGCCAGCAGCGCCGCCAGCAGCCACAGGTAACGATACGGCGAGACAGGGGCGTTATTTGTAGCGGCAGTTGGAAGCATAAGCTGATTTGGCGCGGGCTGGCGCGAAGGTCGGCACACCCGTTCCAACATTCGCCGGGGTTGCCATTTTAAGCCATTTTCAATATCCATGCGTCTTGTAATTCAGCGCGTTCGCGAAGCCCAGGTCACCGTCGAAGGCCCGATAACCGGCCAGATTGGCCCCGGCCTGCTGGTACTGGCCGGCTTCGCGCCCACCGACAACCCCGCCTCCCTCACCTGGATGTGCCGCAAGCTGGTGCAGCTGCGCATCTTCAACGACCACAATGGCCAGATGAACCGGAGTGTGCTCGATGCCGGCGGGCAGGTTCTGGTCGTGAGCCAGTTCACCCTGCTGGCCGATGCCCGCAAGGGTAACCGCCCCAGCTACATTGGCGCGGCACCACCGCCCATTGCCGAGCCGCTCTACCAGCAGTTTGTGGCAATGGTAGCCGCCGAGTTGGGCCAGCCCGTGCCCACGGGCATTTTTGGGGCCGATATGCAGGTGAGCCTGGTGAATGACGGCCCGGTGACTATTGTGCTCGACTCGCCGGCTTAGCGCACTTCTTATTTCGCCCTTACCAGCAACTATTATGACCCTCGAAGAAGCCCAAAAGACCGTCGACACCTGGATTACGACCACCGGCGTGCGCTATTTCAACGAACTCACCAACCTGGCCATCCTCACCGAGGAGGTGGGCGAAGTGGCCCGGCTCATCTCCCGGCAGTACGGCGAGCAGTCGTTCAAGGAGTCGGACAAGGGCCGGGAGTTGGGCGATGAGCTGGCCGACGTGCTGTTCGTCGTCATCTGCCTGGCCAACCAAACCGGGGTCGACCTCACGGAGGCCCTGACGCGCAACCTGGCCAAGAAAACCCAGCGCGATAGCCAGCGGCATCAGGATAATGAGAAGTTGAGATGAGAATTGAAAGTGCGTCATGCAGAGCGAAGCGAAGCATCTTTACCACGATACTATTCCTTCCGATTGAGTTAGTTGCGCAGTAAAGATGCTTCGCTGCGCTCTGCATGACGTTCCCCATGCTTCATTAAGCGCAGCGTATCAGCCGGTCTTCCCGCCACACGGGCAGCACATGGGCATACGCATCCACCTGCATGCAAAATTCAAAATCCTGGCTGGCTTCCAGCGAATTGAGCCGCCGGACGTGGGCCGATTGCAGCAGATAGGCTGGCAAATCAACTTTGGCTTGCTGCCACAGGTGCAGCGCGGCCAAGGCGGCATCGGAGCTTTGCACGTCGAAACCATCGGCCAGCCGCTCGGCCAACGCACCACCAAACACGGTGTCTTCGAGGCAAAACTGGCCTTTCCAGCCGGCGCATACCACCAGCACGTCGCGCCGCTGCTGCCGGGCAAAATCGGCCACCGCCGTCAGGTTAAGAAAGGCTCCTACCACCACCGCCTCGGCAGCCAGCGAGCGTTGCAAGGCCGTAGTGCCGTTGGTGGTGCTAATGGCCAGCGCCCGTCCCCGCAGGGGCCGTCCGGCCTCCAGAAACCCAAAGGGCGAGTTGCCCAAATCGAAGCCGGAGGCGGGCAGGCCGTCGCGCTCGGCCGCCGTGAGGCAGCCGTGCTGGTGGCCCAGGGCCGCGCACTCGTGCAGCGTGGCCACCGGAAATACGTGGCTAACGCCTTCCCCCAAAGCCGTAACGATGGTACTGGTGGCCCGCAAAATATCCACGATAACCGCCACCTTGCCGTGCAGGTCATACAGCGGCAGCAGCTCGGGCGAAAAGCAAATGTCGAGTTTAGGCACGATTGGAATTATGAGTTTTGAGTTAGGAATTATGAGTTAGGAACCGTCGAGAGGGCGCGGGACCAACTCATCACTCCTAACTCATAATTCATAACTTTATTCGGTGCCTTTGGTGAGGGGCAGCTTGCTCACGGTAGCGGGCAGGTTCTTGCCACGAATCTGCACGAAAATCGGGGTGCCGGGGGCCGCAAATTCGGTTTTCACGTAGCCCAGGCCGATGCCTTTGCCCAGCGAGGGCGACTGCGTGCCGCTCGTCACGTCGCCGATTTTCTGGCCGTCGGCATCCACCAGCTCGTAGTGGCCGCGCGGAATACCAATGCCGTCCATTACGAAACCGACCAGCTTCTTGCTCACGCCGGCTTCCTTCTGCTTTTTGAGGTTGGCCGAGTTAGTGAAGTCCTTGGTGAACTTGGTAATCCAGCCCAGACCGGCTTGCAGGGGCGAAGTCGTGTCGTCGATGTCGTTGCCGTAGAGGCAGTAGCCCATTTCGAGGCGGAGCGTGTCGCGGGCCCCCAGGCCAATGGGCTTGATGCCGTAGGGTTGGCCGGCGGTCATCACCTTATCCCACACCATGGCGGCGCTCTCGTTGGGAATGTAGAGCTCAAAGCCGCCCGCGCCGGTATAGCCGGTGGCCGAAATGATGACATCGGGCGCGCCGGCGAAGGTGCCCTGCACGAAGGAGTAGTACGGAATGCTGCTCAAATCAACATCGATGAGGGTTTGCAGGGCGGCAATGGCCTTCGGGCCCTGCACGGCAAACAGGCTGGTGCGGTCCGATATATCCTCCATTTCCACGCCCTGGGTGTTGTGCTGCTTAATCCAGTTCCAGTCTTTTTCGATGTTGGACGCATTGACAACCAATAGGTAATCATCATCAGCCAGCTTATATACCAGCAAATCGTCCACGATGCCGCCGTCGTTGTTGGGCAGGCAGGAATACTGGGCTTTGCCATCGGCCAGCTTGCTGGCATCGTTGCTGGTCACGCGCTGAATTAAATCGAGGGCCTGCGGGCCGCGCAACCGGAACTCGCCCATGTGCGACACGTCGAAAATGCCCACCGCGCGGCGCACCGTGTGGTGCTCATCCAGGTCGGAAGAGTAGCGCACCGGCATGTCGTAGCCGGCGAAAGGCACCATTTTGGCACCCAGCTGGCGGTGCGTGTCGTTGAGAGTAACGGTTTTCAGGGAAACGGTCATGGTTGGGAAATGGCGGATGGGTGGGCTGGTGGCTTGCGGGTGCAAAGGTGGGGCAAAAAAGAAAAGCCGCTTCAAGGCGAAGCGGCTTTTTGTAGCGCGGACTTTGGAGTCCGCGATTTGGGGCGTTCAAAACGCGGACTACAAAGTCCGCGCTACATTCATTACACGCGCACCATCCAGTTATGCACGTCGGCTCCTTCGCCGGTGCGGATGGCATCCAGCGCCGCGCCCACGCGCTTCGAGAAGGCATTGGGGCCGGGCACGGGCAGGTCGTAGTCGTGGCCTTCGTAGCCAATGGTGGCAATGGGCGCGATGGTGGCGGCGGTACCGGCTCCAAAGGCTTCTTCGAGCTTGCCGGCGGCCAGGGCTTCCATCACTTCGCGGCTGCTCACTTTGCGCTCTTCCACGGGCAGGCCCATGTCGCGGGCCAGTTGTAGCACGCTGCGGCGCGTCACGCCGTCGAGAATGCTGGTGCTAAGGGCAGGCGTTACCACGCGGCCGTCAATCACGAAAATGGCGTTCATCGTGCCCGATTCTTCCACGTACTGGTGTTCCGAAGCATCGGTCCAGATGAGCTGGTTGTAGCCTTCCTGCTGGGCCAGCTTGGTAGGGTACATGGCCGCGCCGTAGTTGCCGGCGTTTTTGGCGAAGCCCGCGCCGCCCTCGGCCGAGCGCACGTACTTCTGCTCGAAGCGCACGCGCAGGGGCTTGTTGTAGTACAGGCCCACGGGGCAGGTGAAAATCATGAAGCGATACGACTCCGAAGGCCGCACGCCGATAAAGCCGTCGGTGGCGAACATGTAGGGCCGGATGTAGAGCGAGCTGCCAGCCGTGGCAGGCACCCAGCCCGCATCAAGCTTGAGGAGCTCGCGCAGTCCCTGCATAAACAATTCCTCCGGCATGGTGGGCATGCACATGCGCTCGGCCGAAGCGTTGAGGCGCGCCCAGTTGTCGAGGGGGCGGAACAGGCCCACGCCGCCGTCGGCCTGGTGGTAGGCCTTCATGCCTTCAAAAATGGCTTGGCCGTAGTGCAGGGCCGAGTTGGCCGGGCTCACGGCCATATCGCCGTAGGGCACTATTTGGGCTTCCTGCCATTCGCCGTTGTGGTAGTCCACGGCAAACATGTGGTCGGCAAACACTTTACCGAACTCCAGGTGGTCGAAGTCCAGCGTGGCTAGCCGGGATTCCGTCGTGCGCTGGGTACGAATGGGGAGAATGTCAATCATATTAAAGTTGGAATTCGGAGTACAAGTGGGTGGGATTTTCCGAGTACGGAAGTTGGAGGCAGGATGGCTAAAAGGTCAACAGCAGGACAAAGGTCGGCAACTAATTTCCAGCAGGGGCGGCCGGGCATTCGGGGTGGGCGAAGGCGGCGAATCCCCCAACCCCAACGGGCTTAAAGTCGTGCCTTCCACGTCACTTCCTCCACGCCCAGCTCGTCGGCCATGGCGCGGCTCAGCACAAAAAGGTAGTCCGACAGGCGGTTCAAATACACCACCACCAGCTCGGCCACGAAGGAATCTTCGCCCAGGTGAATGACCATGCGCTCGGCGCGGCGGCACACGCAGCGGGCCACGTGGGTGTGGCTCACGGCGGGATGCCCGCCCGGCAGAATGAAGGCCCGCAGCTCGGGCAGCTCGGTGTTCATGCGGTCCATTTCCTCCTCCAGCAGCGTCACGTCGGCGGCGTGCAGGTCGGGTAGCTTCATTTTCGATTTCTCCGGGTCGGCGGCCAGGGCCGAACCAATGGTGAACAACCGGTCCTGGATTTCCTTCAGCAGCGGCCGGCGGCCGGCGTTCACCTCCTGGTCGCTCACCAGGCCAATGTGCGAGTTCAGCTCGTCCACCGTGCCGTAGCACTCGATGCGCAGGCTGCTCTTGGGCACGCGCGTGCCGCCAATGAGCGAGGTCATGCCTTTATCGCCGGTCTTAGTATATATTTTCATGGGTTTGGCTTGGGCTTATTGGACGACAACTCCCTCCTTGGATAAGGAGGGGATGTTTCAGCGAAGCTGAAACGGGGGTGGTTTGATTCGTTGAACGATGACCGAACGATGAGTGCTGCGCCGTTCACGCTTGGTCGTTTGCCCATCGTTCAACGAATCAAAACACCCCAGCCAGCGCTTCGCGCCAGCGTCCCCTCCTTATCCAAGGAAGGGAGTTGCCGTTCTTTTAATGGCCGGCTACCGCGTGCTTCATCACATCATGGTTGATTTCGTCCGACTCAACCAACCCATCGCGCAAGCGCACAATGCGGTGCGCATAGCGGGCAATGTCCTCCTCGTGCGTCACCATGATAATCGTGTTGCCTTTGGCGTACAGCGCCTCAAACAAATCCATGATTTCGTGGCTGGTTTTCGAGTCGAGGGCACCCGTCGGCTCGTCGGCCAGCAGCACGCTGGGGTTGTTCACGAGGGCGCGGGCAATGGCCACGCGCTGGCGCTGACCGCCGCTGAGCTCGTTGGGGCGGTGCGAAGCGCGGTCGGCCAGGCCCACCGAGCGGAGCGACTCCAGGGCCAGCTCGTTGCGCTCGCGCTTGTTCAGGCCCGCGTAAATGAGCGGCAGGGCCACGTTGTCGAGGGCGCTGGCGCGGGGCAGCAGGTTGAAGCTCTGGAAGATGAAGCCGATTTCCTTGTTGCGTACCTCGGCCAACTGGTTGTCGCTCATGCGGCTCACGTCCTGGCCGTTGAGGATGTACTGGCCGTGCGAAGGCGTATCGAGACAGCCAATAATGTTCATCAGCGTGGACTTGCCCGAGCCCGACGGCCCCATGAACGCCACGTACTCGCCGCGCTTAATGTTGATGGTCACCGAGCGCAAGGCGTGGATTTCTTCCGTGCCCATGACGTAGACCTTGGCGATGTCCGTGGTTTCAATAACATTCTCATTCATGGCACACGGGGAATTATTGCAGAGGTGAGGGGGCCGGAGCCAAAGAGAAGGATGCCGATGCGGCGGCGCGGGCTGCCTGGTGGGCCGCATATTCGGCCACTAAAATAGCATAAGCCGCCGCTGGCAGCCGCTGGCGCAGCTGGGCCAGGGCTTCGGCGGCGTATTCGGTGAGGCCGGCATCGGCAGCCGCCAACACGTAGGCCCTCAACAGCGCGAGCGAGTGAGGGTTTTCGTCCAGGCCGGCACGCAGGGCCGCGTAGGCCGCCGGGTAGTCGCGACGATTGATGTAGAAGGTGGCAGCGGCGAGAATGCCGGGCTCGTTGAACGGGGCCTCGCGCACGATGCGCTGGTAATTTTTGGTCGCAACGGCCGCGTTGTGCTGCTGTTCGGCCTGCCGGGCCTGGGCCAGCCACGACGCGCCCACCCGCGCTACCTTGCTTTCAATCGGGGCTGGAATGAGGCGACCGGAGGCCAGCAACTGCTGCGCCTGCCGCCCCCGCTGCCGTTGCGCCGAATCGGGTGAGGCTAGCAGTCGCACGGCCTCCGCCCGGGCCGAATCAGCCTGGCCGCTGGCGACCAGCGCGTACACGCGGGCCTCGCGGGCGAGCGTGGCCCCGTGCGTGGCGGCAAAGGCCAGCTGGTCGGCGGCCGTGGCGTACTGGCCCTGCTGCAACTGCCACAGGCCCAGCAGCTGCTGGTAGTAGCCGGCGGTGGCTTCGGTACCGGCCGCAATGGGGGCCAGCAGCTGCCGGGCGGCCTGCTCCTCGCCTAGCGCGTGGTGCGCCAGGGCTTGCAAAAACTGAAGCTGCTCGTAATAATTGGCGTTGGCGGGCTGGGCGGCCAGCCGCTTCAGCCGCCCCAGCAGC
>JAYULN010000698.1:0-7650 GCA_043763525.1 Hymenobacter sp. | reverse complement strand
ACCCGCCTGCAAGGTGGCCCGTTCCTGCGAATCCAAGGTGACAAAGCGTTTACGCATGCTCAAAGATAGGCAGTTTAATTATGGCCAGTTACTTAGCCTACATCTAGGCCAACCGAGGAGGTCGGAGAGCCCACTTTTGAGCCAACTGGTTGGCTTAAATTCGGACCATGTGGCTTACAGGCGATTGGCTTACTTTTGGGCGAACAGGAAGCTGCTGGATGGCTCATTCCTGGTCCATCACCATCGCCTAGCGCGACGATGGAAATATGGGTGCCCACCTTGCTGTTGCGCGTTGGATGATAGCGAATGAGTCCCCAAGCTTCTAACTCGCGCAGAATGGTGATATACGTCGCTCTGGAGCCGATTCGGGCTTCTCGCATGAGTGTGCGTTGTTCAATTCTTAGCCACTTCGGAAAGCGCTCATCGTTCCACTGATGGAACAAGGACCCGTAGGCACTAAAGTGCTGCGAGCGCGAATCGGGCTTTGCGAGCAGCTTGCGGTGTGCGGCCCGTGTGTGGTGCACGTAATTCACGGGCGCGGCTGAAGAGGGGCGTGGCGCTGGTACCGAGTAAAGTGCGTCGGCACCGGTGGCTGAAGCGCGATTTCCTGTATTGGCGGCAGGAGCAAGCCATCCATCTCCAGCCAACGCCTCGACTATGGCGGAGGTGAAATTAACGGCGGGCATGACGGCTGGCTTTAGGGGTGCGCTGATAGCTGTCGCTCTGCAAAGCGGCCAGGATGTCAGCCCGGAAAAAATAGGAGCGAGCGCCCAGCTTATGGACGCGAAGCCGCCCAATTCTGACGTACTCGTGGACACTTTGCCGGCAGCAATTCAGCATTTTGGCCGTTTCCTGGACGGTGTAAGGGTGGAGGTCTTCCTCGATTGCTATCGTGGCCGGTATCGCATTGCGGACCTCTTCCTGGACTGCCTTGCGGACCTCACCGAGCATTGCCTGCCACAGCAAGAGTAGTGGTTCGTTCATGATGGTGTTGCCCCCCCTTAGTGGGTAGGACGATGCAAACATGACGAGCACAAGAGGGGCAATGGGCCTTGAAATCGTAAATAATCCGTCTTTCTAAGTCGTTTTCGGCCTTTCCGTGACGTACTCGGCTTTTTTAAACATTTTGAGTGTTTCAGAGCAAATTCGGTGCAGGCTCGCCGGACTGTTTGCTCTGCTGGCCTTCCGGTTGGTTTCCGGTTGGTTTTTAACCAACCCGCTACTCCGCATACGCCCGGGCAAACTCCTTCTCCACGGTTTGCTCCGTGATATTGACGTACCGCTTAAATGACTTCCAGTCTCGGTGGCCAGTTACTTTCATCACGACCTCGTGACGTAGCCCTCGCTCTAGCGACAGGGTCACGAAGGTCCGCCGCCCGGTGTGGCAGCCCAATCGCTCCCACTTGGCGTAGGTCGTGCTGTGGCGTGTGCCGGCGCGGTACTTGATGACTTCGATGGGGGTGGTGATGTCCGCCAACTGGCCTAGCTCTTTTAGATAGTCATTGAGCCGCTGGTTAGTAATGGAGTGCACATCGCCGGCCAGGTATTTCTCGACGATGCGCTGGGCTACCGGCCGCAGAGGCACGGTGACAGCTTCGCGCGTTTTCTGGGTGGTGATGCGCAGAGTGGCCCCTTTTAAGTGTTCGGGGCGAATAGCTACTAAATCTGAGTAGCGCAGGCCGGTGTAGCAGGAGAGCAGAAATAAGTTGCGGGCGTTGTCGAGGTATGGCCGGCCTGCTAGCTCCAGTTCTTCCAAGGCCCGCACCTCCTCGGCCGTTAGGGTCATAATTTCCGGCTCTTGTCTTTTCCAACTTAGCTGCACATATCCACGGGTAGTGTGGAAGCCGCGGTCGGCGGCGTATTTCATAAACCGCTTGAGCGTAGCCACCTGTTTAGCAATAGTATTGTCGGTAAGCTTCGCCTTGTTGAGTAAAAACAGGGTGAACTTGTCGCCGAAGGCCGGGGTGATGGATTCGAAGGCTATGCCCAATTTAGCCTGGGCGGCGAAAGCGCGCAAGTGCCGGGCAGTGGTCTCGTAAACCATGGCACTGCGAGCCTTGCCGCGGCCCCGAGCCAGGGCCACCCACTCCTCATAGTAATCCCAGAAGGGGAGTCTTTTATTCGCTCCTGGCACAGGCTTTTCCTCAACCTTGGGCTGGCTCAGCGTGCGCAGCAATTTGGTCGAAGGCGTGTCGCCGACAGCCCGTTTCTCGGCATAGGAATCGAGCAGCTTTTCCTCGAGTAGGTCGAGTGCATCGTTCAAAAGTCCGTTGGCCGGGTAGCCGCGCAGCTGTGCGCGCTGCTCGGCTTTGACCCATTGCTTGGGATGAATCGAAAGGCCGCTGGAAACTTTGACGCGCTGTCCATCGAAGGTCACGAAAGCGAAGATGGGGGTGGGCCGGTCGGCCTTGGGTTCTTTGAGCAGGAAGGAGACTTTTGCCATGAGTGAGTGAGCTTGGTTTTGCTTACTCCGAAGGTAAACAATCATTGTCCTCCGGGGGACAAAAAGGGCGGAGCCGGGGGACAAAAAACGCGACTCCCCCCGATATGACCCGATTCGTTCCGATAAGCACCTGGGCTGAAAAGCTGCAAACAGCGTTTTTGGCCGAAGATTCGAGCAAACGGTGTCGGTTTCAATAGGGTAGGGGTAAGTCCCTCGCTCTCTACTTGAGTGGCTCACCCGGCGGGTGGGCCATTTGTGTTTAGAGCAGGGCCGTAAGGGTGAGGGGTAACGATGCAAGCCGGTTTGCCGTTGCAAGCACCTATCGTTGCGCTTAACCCCCTTTATGCTTCGCTTTTATACTTTGTTGCTGGCCGTTTTGCTGGCAGCGGCGGCCCGTCCGGCGGCCGCGTATTCGGTGCTTACCCATCAGGCCAACATCGACTCGACCTGGGAGCGGTGCCTGGTACCGGCCATTGAGCGGCGCTACCCCGGCACCACCGCCGAGCAGCTGACGGCTGCGAAGGCCTACGCCTACGGCGGGGCCATTATTCAGGATATGGGGTATTATCCGTTTGGTAACGTGTTGTTTACCAACCTCACGCACTACGTGCGCTCGGGCGACTTCGTGCGGAACCTGTTGTCGCAGTCGCGTGACCGCAACGACTACGCCTTTGCCCTGGGGGCGCTGGCGCACTATGAGGCCGACATCAACGGCCACCCCGAAGGCACCAACCGGGCCATGGCCTCGGTGTATCCGGAGCTGAAGGCGAAGTTTGGCGAGGTCATTACTTACCAGCAGGCACCCAAGCAGCACACCCAGCTCGAATTCGCGTTTGACGTGGTGCAGCTGGCCAGCGGCAAGTACCACACCCAGGACTACCACCAGAAAATCGGTTTCCAGGTGAGTAAGGCGGTGTTGGAGCGGGCCTTTTTGCAGACCTACGGCCTGGAGTTGGGCCAGGTAATTCTGAACGTGGACCTGAGCATTGCCAGCTTTCGCTTCGCCGTGAGCCAGCTGGTGCCCACGGCCGCCCGCTCGGCCTGGCACTACAAGCGCAAGGACATTATGAAGCTGAGCCCCGGCGCGTGCCGACGCGATTACCTGGAGCGCACCAGCCCCAAAAAGTTTCGGCAAGAGTACGGCACTGAGTACGAGAAGCCCGGTTTCGGGGCGCGCGTTATTTCGTACTTCATTCGGGTGCTGCCCAAAATCGGGCCGCTCAAGCCGTTTGCGTTCAAGCTGCCCACGCCCGAGGCCGAGAAGCTGTTTCGTAGCAGCTTCCGGACGGTGATGACTGCCTACTGCGCCGACGTGGCCCGCCAGCCGGCCGATACTGCCGCCGCCCCGCTGGCCCTGGCCAACCAAGATTTCGACACCGGCCATCCCACCCGCGCCGGCGAGTATTCGCTGGCCGACGAAACCTACGGCGAGTGGCTGCGCAAGCTGGCCAATAAGAAGTTCGAGCACCTCAACCCCATGGCGCGGCAAAACATCCTGACTTTCTATGGCACCCAGCCCAAGGCCCCGGCTTCGGAAGAGGAAAAGAAGGGCAATAAGCAGGAGGATACCCAAGAGGCCCTGGCCCAGCTGCGCGCGCTGAAATAGCGGCCGTTTTAAGCGAGGGTAGGGGAAGTAACTGCTGTTACGCCGGGCCTTGGTTTAAGCGCCGCCGGGGGCGTAGCGCGAACTTTGTCGTTCGCGTCTCCGTGCCGTTCGGGTGGCTTTCCTGGCGCGGAGACGCGAACGACACCGTTCGCGCTACAACCTGCCGCGTAACAGCAGGAAGTAAGTCTATGAAGCGACTCTGAAACGTCATGCTGAGCTTGCCGAAGCATCTCCACTGCAGTAGTAATCAATGCGCTTGCAACGAAGCGGTAGCGGTACTTCGGCAAGCTCAGCATGACCGTTTGACGACTTTCCCTTTTACTCCCGCACCAGCCCGCCGCTCAGCCGCCTAAGCGCCGTTTCGGCCTGTTTGGCGGCGTAGCGAATATCCAGGAGGCGGGTTTCGGCATCAAGCTCGTTGCGCTGAGCTTCGCGCAGGGCCAGGGGCGTGAGCAGGCCCAGGCGGTAGCGTTCCAGGGCAATGGCCACGTTCTGGCGGGCCAGCTGGATGTTGGCTTCTTCGAGGTCGAGCAATTGCAGGAAGTTCTGGTACTGGGCGAAAGCCGTGGCCGCGTCGGCATCGAGCTGGAGCGTGGTTTGGTCGAGGCGGCGTCGGCTTTGCTCTTCGGCCACGCGGGCGTTCTGCTCCTGGCGGCGCAGGTTGAAACCGTTGAAAATGGGCACCGAGGCCGTAACGCCGTAATTCAGGCCCTGCACTTGGTTGGTGCTGGTGGTGAGGGCGGTACCCGCAAACGCGGCGTTGTTGATGTTGCGGGTGAGGCCATAGCCGGATATCAGTCCGATGCGCGGAAACCGCTCGGCCCGCGCCAGGCGGCGGTCGAAGGCGGCCAGGTCGAGGCCGAGGCGGGCCTGCACAAGGCGCGGGTTGTTGGTCCGGATGCCGGCCGTAACGGCTTCTTCGCGCAGGTCGCGGCGCACGGCCAGGCTGTCGGCGGGGGTGAAGTCGCGGCGCGGAGGCTGGCCCAGCAGGTTGTTGAGGGTGATTTTGGCGGCTGCAAGCGCCTGCTGCTGCTGGAGGTACTGGCTGCGGTCGGCGTTGTAATCCACGCGGGCCGTCAGTACTTCCACCTTGGCGCTCACGCCCACCTCCACGCGAGCCTGGGTGAGGTCGAGGCGGGCCTGGCCAATTTTAAGGGCTTCTTCGAGTGAGGTGATTTTGCCGGCCTGGCGCACCACGTCGTAGTAGGCGTTGGTTACGTTTTCCACGGTTTCCTCCACCGTGGCGCGGGTTATCTGCTGCTGCCGGGTGCGCAGGGTTTTCAGCCGGTCGTAGGCGATGAACATGCCGAAACCGTCGAAAACAGTCCAGCCCAGCGTCATATTCGTGTTAAAGGCGTTGGACGTGGCCCCGTTGATGATGCGCAGGTCGGCAGTGCCGAAGCGCTGGTTGATGTTGTTGTTGTTGAAGGTGCGCGTGAGGTTGCCGGTGATGTTGGGCAACTGCCCGGCGTTGCCGCGCGTTACGTTGTTATCGGCAATCTGCTCGTCCTGTTTCGAAAGCAGGATGCCGTAGTTGTATTGCAGCGCCTCGGCCACCGCTTGCTGGAGGGAGAGGGGCGGGGCCGTTGCCGTTGCACTGGTTGGCTGCGCCTTCACCTGCGGGCGGGCCTTGGGCAATTGTGCCAGGCTGGCGAGCGGGAGTAGGGAAAGAAAGAGAAGCGAAATGTGTTTCATGCAGGAGAAATCAGAACAAAAAGCTCCCCTCCTTGCCAAGGAGGGGATGTTCGAGCCGAAGGCTCGGACGGGGGTGGTGCCACCGGAGGGGGGCGTTGAGTCTGCTGCAAGCTTTTCAACGCCTACAACCACCCCAGCTGGCGCTTCGCGCCAGCGTTCCCTCCTTGGTAAGGAGGGGAGTTGGTCGTTCTACTACGCGACTACCGCTTCGGCCGCTTTCGGCTTATGCTTCTTGGCCGAAGCGAAATACGAGTACATCACCGGCACCACATACAGCGTGAGGCCAGTGGCAAACAGCAGGCCGCCCACCACGCCAATGCCCATGGCCCGGCGGCTGAGGGCCCCCGCGCCCGTGGCCACGGCGATGGGCAGAATGCCCAGAATGGCGCACAGCGAAGTCATCAAAATGGGGCGGAAGCGGGCCGTAGCACCCTCAATCAGCCCCGTCATGTAGTCCACGCCTTCGTTTTCGACGCGCTGGTTGGCGAATTCGACAATGAGAATACCGTTTTTCGTTACCAAGCCCACCAGCATGATGATGCCGATTTGCGAGAACAGATTGAGCGTTTGGTTGAAATACCAGAGGCTGAGCAGCGCCCCGGCCAGCGCCAGCGGCACCGTGAACATAATAACCGCCGGGTCGCGGAAACTCTCGAACTGCGCGGCCAGAATCAAATAAATAAGCACCAGGGCCAGGCCGAAGGCGAAGATGAGCGACGACGAGCTTTCGGCGAAGTCGCGCGAGGCTCCGGCCAGGGCCGTGCTGAAGGAGTCGTCCAGCGTCTTTTTCGAGATGGCCTGCATGGCGGCGATGCCGTCGCCGAGGGTTTTGCCGGGGGCCAGCGAGGCCGAGAACGTGGCCGCGTTGTAGCGGTTGAAGCGGTAGAGCTGGGGCGGCGTGCTTTTTTCTTCGAGGCGAATGACGTTGTCGAGCTGGATTGAGCGGCCGGTGGTGCGGCTTTTCACCGTGAGGCTCCGCACGTCGAGCGGCTGGCTGCGGTCTTCGCGGGCCACCTGGCCGATAATCTGGTACTGCTTGCCGTTGCGCAGGAAGTAGCCGTAGCGGCTGCCGCTCAGGCCGGCCTGGAGGGTCTGGCTGATGTCCTGCACGCTCAGGCCGAGGCTCTGGGCCTTGGCGCGGTCGATGTTGACGCGCAGCTCGGGCTTGTTGAACTTCAGGTTGACATCGACGAAGGTGAAAGTGGGGTCGGCCTTGGCGGCTTCCAGAAACTTGGGCACGGCGGTGCGCAGCTTCTCAAAATCCTGGGTTTGCAGCACGAACTGCACCGGCAGGCCGCCGCCGCCCGAGCCAATGCTCTGGTCCTGGCTCACGGAGGCGCGGGCGGCGGATAGCTTTTTGACGGTGCCAGTGAGCACATCGGCAAGCTGCTGCTGGCTGCGGGTGCGCTCGTCGGCCGGTTTCAGCAGCACCCGCATAATGCCGGTGTTGGAGCCGTTGCCGCTAAAGCCGGGCGCGGTAACGGACAGCAGGTTGTCGAGGTCGTCGCCCACCGAGTCGCGCACCAGCTCGCCCGCCTGCCGCATGTAATTGTCCATAAACTCGTACGACGACCCCTCCGGCCCGGTAGCCTGAACGCTGATGCGGTTGCGGTCTTCGAGCGGGGCCAGCTCGCTGGGCAGGGTTTTGCCCAAGAAATAAATGCCGAAACCCGTGAGGGCCACCAGCACCCAATATTGTTGTTGCAAAAAATGAAGGAAAATATTTACAAATTCTTATCTTTAATTTAGATTTCGAATTTCAGGTGGTTTGAAAAAAATATATTGAAAATAAAAAAACAACATCTACTAGGTTTTTATGGCAAAAAAGATTAAGGCTTTTGTTAAATTAGCATTACCTGCTGGAAAAGCAACTCCTGCTCCTCCAGTAGGACCTGCATTGGGACAA
>JAYULN010000697.1:0-1150 GCA_043763525.1 Hymenobacter sp. | reverse complement strand
TCGAGCCGGCGAATCCGTTCTTCCGAAGTTTGCGGCGTGATGAGGAACACGGCTTTCAGGCCGTATTTCTGGAACAGCGGGTGGTAGGTTTCCTCGTACTCGTCGAGCGGCAGGTCGGGCAGAATCAGGCCATCGACGCCCACCTCGGCGGCCTGTTGCAGGAATGCTTCGGCCCCGAACTGCATCACCGGGTTGAGGTAGCCCATGAGGAGCACGGGCGTATCGGCCACGGCGGCGCGCAGACTCTTCAACTGCTCAAACAGCACGGGCAGGTTCATGCCGTTGGCTAGGGCCACGGTGCTGCTGCCCTGAATCACGGGGCCATCGGCCAGCGGGTCGGAGAACGGCATGCCGATTTCGAGGATGTCGGCCCCGGCATCGACCAGGGCCTTGGCCAGCGGAATGGTGTCGTGCAGGCGCGGGTAGCCGGCAGTGAAGTAGGTGTTGAGCAGATTGGTTTTGCTCGCGAAGGCGGTGGCTATTCGGTTGTTCATTAGGGCTGGTTCGGGGGCTCTTCGGGAAGTTACCGCAGAGCACGCAGAGGTTTTCGCAGAGGTTCGCAGAGAAAACGACTGGAAATTAGGTGAGCTTGTCCATGTTCTTGAGGTAGGTATCCAGGTCCTTGTCGCCGCGCCCCGAGAGGTTGATAACCACCACGTCGTCGGGGCCGGCCCCGAGCTGGCCGAGGGCCGCCAGGGCATGGGCCGTTTCCAGGGCCGGAATGATGCCTTCGAGGCGGCTGCACTCGCTCACGGCGGCCAGGGCGTCGTCGTCGGTGATGGCGATGAATTCCGACCGGCCCACCGCGCCCAAGTAGGCGTGCAGCGGCCCGATGCCGGGGTAGTCGAGGCCTGCGCTCAGCGAGTAGGGCTCGGTAATCTGGCCGTGCTCGTCCTGCATCAGCAGCGTGCGGCTGCCGTGGATGATGCCCGGCGTGCCCAGCACCGACGTAGCCGCCGAATGCCCCGAGTGAATGCCGTGCCCGGCCGCCTCCACGGCAATGAGCCGCACCGAAGGCTCATCCAGGAAATGGTAGAACGCCCCGGCCGCATTGGAGCCGCCGCCCACGCAGGCCACCACAAACTGGGGCAGCTCGGAGCCGGTTTTTTCGAGCAGCTGCTTGCGCATCTCCTCGCTGATAACGGCCTGC
>JAYULN010000696.1:0-7654 GCA_043763525.1 Hymenobacter sp. | reverse complement strand
GCGCCATCGGCAAGGCCTACCGCAACTGCCTGGCCTGGATTATCCGCGCCGCCGGCTACGAGCCCACGCCCGCCGAGGAAATGGACTACAACACCAACCACCAGGCGGTTGCGCCAGCCGCCGCCGTGGCCCAGGCCGTGCCCACCATGCAGGTAGTGCCGGCTGAGGTGCCAGCCATTGCCGCCGAGCAGCCCGCTGCTGCCCCGGTGCAGTACGCCACGGCTGCCCAGAAAGAGGAGATTATCCGTCTGCTGAACCACCCGGTTATCACCCGTCCGGAGAAGACCAAGATGTTGCTCAACATCAACCGGCTTGATGAGGAGCGTGCTATTCAGGCCATCGCTAAACTGCGCAAAGCTATTGATGACCGTGAGAACGGCGAGAAGGTGGCGGCTTAAGCTGCGATTGAATCATTTGAAAGCCCGGTGCCGTGAGGTGCCGGGCTTTTTAGTTGTCGGATTTAGATATACCACCTTTTTGCTGAACCGATGGAAGCAGAATGGACAGCGGTTAAAAGGTCACTTTCTTGCCCTTCCCCTCCCTGTACTCCCAGCAGTCAACGAGGTGCAGCTGGCCGGTGCGGTCCGGCGTAAATGTTTTTACCACCGAATCGGGAAACTCCCATTGTCGAACTCGTCGAGGACCGAAATTTCGCTCTTTGAATCGTAAGTACTGACCTTCGATGACGTATGCTCCTGTCATCCGCACAACCCCCTGGCGGGTAATGCTGCGTCGAGTAGCACTGCATAGCTCCGGACGGGAGTTCGCGCGCGTGACGATGAAATATGTGGTATTGACATCGTCGTCGTGGTTGTATTGCCTGTGGAGGGCAATGTCGTAACGGTACTGGCCGACCGCAATGTTGCGCACTGGAGTGGTGTGCCACGTCGCGCCCACAATACACAGGGCAGCTACAGAAACGAGTGGAAAGAGAAGCGTCATAGCCATAAAGTAACGCTCGTTTAAGTAAAATGCTGTAAATGGGAATTCCCGACTTGACGAATGTGCGCGAGTGTCCTGCCGGAATTTAAGAAACTCGTTCACCCTTCAAAGTTCACGAAACTCGAAGTAGGCATGAGTTTCGTAAACTCCTTGCCAATGTGCTTCTCCGTTCTTCTCATCGACGTAATAGCGTACAGGGATGCCGGAAGGAAAGCAACGGGTACATAAAAACGAGGCATTACCTTCGCTCGCATGTCCTCCTCCCCTACCGAAACCTCGCCCCTGGCGCTGCTGCGCGAGCATTGGGGGCACACAGCATTCCGGCCAGGGCAGGAGGAAATCATCAGTTCGGTGCTGGCCGGGCACGATACGCTGGCGCTGCTGCCCACCGGCGGCGGCAAGAGCATTTGCTTTCAGGTGCCGGCGTTGGCGCTCCCGGGCATCTGCGTGGTGGTGTCGCCGCTCATTGCCCTGATGAAGGACCAGGTGGACAACCTGCGCCGGCGCGGGCTGAAAGCCGAGGCCATTTACGCGGGCATGAGCCACCAGGAAATCGACCACGCGCTGGATAACTGCGTGTACGGCCGCAACGTGAAATTCCTGTACGTGTCGCCCGAGCGGCTGCTTACGGAGTTGTTTCAGGTGCGGGTGGCGAAGATGAACGTGGGGCTGCTGGCCGTGGATGAAGCCCATTGCCTGTCGCAGTGGGGCTACGATTTCCGGCCGCCGTACTTGCGGATTGCCGAGCTGCGCGAGGTGCTGCCGCCGGGCACGCCGGTTATCGCCCTTACGGCCACGGCCACGGCCCAGGTGCAGGCCGATATCGTGGAGAAGCTCAAGTTTCGGCCGGGGGCGGGGGTATTTCGGCAGAGCTTTGCCCGGCCCAAACTGTCGTATTCGGTGCTGCCTACCGAGGATAAGCTGCGGCGGCTACTGGAAGTGGTGCGCGGCGTGGGGCCGACGAAAACCGGCATCGTGTACGCCCGCACGCGGCGGCAGACGGAGGACACGGCGGCGTTTTTGCAGCAGCACAAGTTTGCGGCGGCGGCCTACCACGCGGGCTTGCCTTCGGAAAAGCGCACCCAGGTGCAGCAGGACTGGATTGCGGATAAAGTCCGGCTCATTGTGGCGACCAACGCCTTCGGCATGGGCATCGACAAGCCCAATGTGCGCCTCGTGGCCCACCTGGATGCGCCCGACACGTTGGAGGCCTACTACCAGGAGGCCGGCCGCGCCGGGCGCGATGGCCAATACGCCTTCGCCGTGCTGCTGGCCGGGCCGAACGATGCCGATGAGCTGCGCCGCCGCACCAACCAGTCGTACCCGCCGCTCGACACGGTGCGGCGCGTGTACCAGGCGCTGGCCAACTACTCGCGCACGGCGGTGGGCGGCGGCGAGCTGGCCGCGTTCGAGTTCGACTTGCAGCAGTTTGCCGAAATCTACCGCATCAAGGCCGTTGATGCGCACAACTCGCTGAAGATTTTGCAGCGCGAGGGCTTCGTGCAATTGAACGAGGCCGTGAACAGTCCGGCGCGGGTGCATCTGATAATGAACCACCAGGATTTGTACGCCTTCCAGGTGGCCAATGCCCAGCACGACCAGCTGATAAAGGCCCTGCTGCGGCTGCACGGCGGCGAGCTGTTCGTCGATTTTCAGGCTATTTCGGAGAATGCCGTGGCCACCCACCTGCGCCGCAGCGTGGTGGAGGTGCGCCAGCAGCTGCGCTACCTGCACACGGCGGGCATCTTGCACTACCAGCCCCGGCAGGAGTCGCCGCAGGCCATGTTCACCACCCCGCGCTTCGATGCGCCCAAGCTGCCCATCGACCAGGTGCGGATGACGGCCGCCCGTGACCTGGCCCGCACCAAAACCGCCGCCGTGGGCCAGTACCTGAGCGGCACCCGCTGCCGCCAGATTTTGCTGCTGAGCTATTTCGATGAAGCCGACCCGGCCCGCTGCGGGGTGTGCGACAGCTGCCTGGCCGAGAAAAAAGCTGCCCAGGCCACGGCCCAGGCCCCTTCGCTGCGCGAGCCGCTGCTGCAACACCTGCGCCAGGCGGCGGCATCGCCCCGCGAGCTGCTGGCCGCGTTTCCGCCCGCGCAGGCAGCGGCCGTGACGGCCGCCGTGCGCGAACTCATGGACCGGGGCGAGCTGGCCTACGCGGCCGATGGCAAGCTGATGGTGCCAGCGGGCAACGACTAATGCGGTTTCCGGCACGGGGTACCGTGGACTCTGCGAGTCCGCGCGGGGGTCGTTCGGGGGGCGTTCCACGCGCGGACTCGCAGAGTCCACGGTACAGTGCTCTAATTGTGCCGGCTTACTTCCCGGTTATCGCCCATGATAATTACCCGCTGGCTGGCCGCGCTTCCTTTTATGGGAACCCTGCTGAGTACCGATGCGCCCGACCCAGCCGCGCCTGGCCGCATCGAGCACCTGGTTGCTTTCCCTTCCAAATTTGTGAAGGCCCGCAACGTGGACGTGTGGCTGCCCGACGGCTACCCGCAGCCCGGCACCCACTACGCCGTGCTGTATATGCAGGACGGCCAGAACCTGTTCGACCCCAAAAACTCCTACGGCGGGGTGGCCGGGGAAGTCGACAGCACGCTGGCCGCCCGCCCGCGGCCAATTTGACGAAAATCGTGGAAGCCACACGCCGGCTAAAAATGGCGGGGCCGCATTGTCCGCTTTTAACGCTTATCCGGTGCCCCCTCTTTTTCTGAAAAGGGACTTTGCCCGGCAAGGGTCAGGGGGTGAGGTTGCACCGGAACGACTTGCTCTAACGTGCCGAAATAAAATTTCGGGGTACACGTTTTACCCGTTCTACTTCAGCACCTGGGCGCGCCACACGTTATTATCCGGGTTAGCATCGGGCAGCAGCTTGCTGGGGTTGAGACGCACCAGCGTGAGCGGCGTGGTGGAGTTGTAGCGGAACGTCCACGTTCCGCCGCGCTGCCAGATTTCGACCGGCAGCTTCACGCGGCTCACTTTGCCGTTGGTTTCGGTTACTTCGGCGGTGAGGGGCATGGCGGCCTGGCCCTTGTTTTCGACGGTGATGAGCGCCCCCTGGGCGGGGTCCTGGTTCACGTAGGTTACGGTGGTTACGGCCTGGTCGAGGGTCCAGTTGTTGTACACCCACTCGCGCCAGAACCAGGTCAAGTCCTCGCCGCTGGCCTCGTTCATGGTCCGGAAAAAATCCTTCGGTTGCGGGTGTTTGAAGGCCCAGCGCCCGATGTAGGTGCGGAAAGCGTAGTCGAACCGCTCGGGGCCCAGAATTTCGGAGCGCAGCAAAAACAAGCCGTAGCCCATCTTGCTATAAGCGGCGTAGCCCAGGAAATTGAACTGCGTCACGTCGGGCACGGTGTAGGGCGGGTCGGTGGCCGGGTCCAGAATGTAGCGGATATTGCCCTTCACCAAGCACGCGGTGTCGTTGATGGCCTTGTACTCGCCCTTGTTGAAATCATTGGTCGAGAGGATGTTGATGAAGGTGTTGAAGCCCTCGTCCATCCACGGGTACTTGCGCTCGTTCGAGCCCACAATCATCGGAAACCAGTTGTGACCGAACTCGTGGTCCGTCACGCCCCAAAGATTGCCCTTGCGAGCCTTGGCCCCACAAAACACGATGCCCGGATACTCCATGCCGCCCACCACGCCGGCCACGTTCGTCGCCACCGGGTAGCTGTACTCGTACCACTGCTTCGAGTTGTATTCGATGCTCTTCTTCACGTACTCCGTCGAGCGGTTCCAGGCCGTGTCCCGGGCCGCTTCCGTCGGATAGAGCGACTGGGCCAGCGACTTACGGCCGCTGGGCAGGTTCATCTTCACCGCATCCCAGATAAAGGCCGCCGAAGCCGCCCAGGCCACATCCCGCGCCTGCTGGCAACGGAAATGCCAGGTCAGGCGGCCGTTTTTACCGCTGGGGCGCGAGCTGGCCTGCGTCACCTCCTCGGCGGTGCGCACCAGCACCGTTTGGTCCGAACCGGCAGCTTTGGCCAGGCGACTTTGCTGGGCGCTGGTCAGCACCTCGGCGGGGTTCAGCAGCTCGCCCGAGCCACCCACGAGGTAGTTGGCGGGCACATTCACGGTGTAGTCGTAGTTGCCGTAGTCGAGGTAAAACTCGGCTGCCATGTAGGGCAGCGTGTTCCAGCCCTCCACGTCGTCGTATACGGCCATGCGCGGGTACCACTGCGCCACTTCAAATATTTCGCCGTTCTTAGTTTTGAGGCACCCCAGGCGGTCGGCCCCGTACTCGGGAATGTTGAAGCCGTAGTCGATGTTGATGCCCAGCTTGTCGCCGTGGGCCTTCAGGGCCTCGGGCAGCATGATTTGCATCCGCGTGTCGGTCACGCGGTAGTTGGCCTTCCGCTTTTTGCCGTGCAGCTCAATGGTCACGGTTTGCAGTGAGTCGCCACCCCTAAAGCGGCGCGTTCCGTTACCGAAGCGGCTGCCGGCCACCGGTGTCACGGCCGCCCCGCGCGAGTCGGCCCGAAACAGGTTCTGGTCGACTTGCAGCCACACAAAAGCCAGCGCATCGGGCGAGTTGTTGGTGTAGATGATAGCCACGGTAGCACTCACGCGGGCCGTTTTTTCGTCCAGACTGGCGCTGATTTGGTAGTCGGCCGCGTTCTGCCAGTACTGGGCACCGGGCTGGCCGCCGGCCGTGCGCGTGGGCGTGGCCAGCTGCTCAATAAACAAGGGACTGAACAGCGTGTGGGCATCGTAAGCCGGGCCTGTGTTGATGGATTGCGCCAGCACCGGGCTGGCCGCGAGCAGCGCCGCGCCCAGCAGCGGGCCAGACAGGAAAGGTGTTTTCATGCGAAGAATTGGGAGAAAAAAGTCGTCAAGTGCAAGCAAGTGAAGAATAACTAGAACTTACGCAAAAGGGCCAACAACTAGCCCCAGCGGGACGGCCCGTCGGCAGTAATCTATTGAATAAGAATGACAAGACCCCAACGGGGCGACCCAATGACCTGGCAACCTGTTGGGCCGCCCCGCTGGGGCTTTACCATTCTAAATCATAGTTTTGCTACCGACAAGCCGCCCCGCTGGGGCCATCCTAACGACTTTTTGCGTAAGTCCTACTGACAAAGAGCGTCATGCAGAGCGCAGCCGCGCCCGCACCAGTTCCATCAGCCCGTTCAAATCCACCGCGTCCATTTCCGGCGCTTCGATAAACGGCGTGATTGCCCCGGTCTCGGCCTCAGCAAACGCGGCCGGCAACGGGTGCGCGCGCCACTGCGGGTAGTCGCGCACAAATTCGTCGCGGTGCAGAAACTCAACCGGCATGGGTAGTTTTTGCACGAATGCCGTCCACTCGGGCCGCATTGCCGTGGCCCCGTACGTGACGGCGCACAGCGAGCACGGGTAGGTGCTGGGCGAGAGGATTTTGTGGAACATATCCTTCAGGCCGGCCAGGCGGCCGCCGTCGGCGTTGTACACGAAGATGAGGCGTTGGGGCAAAACGAAAGCGTGAATTGGTAAAAATGAATCTGTTTAGAAAACCGTTTGGCGGTCATGCTGAGTGGTTTTTCTGAATTTCTAAACACCTTCAATGCGAAAACAGAGAACCACCACCCGGAACGCTACCCATCGGGCTACAACCTGCCCCGAAGAAATCACTGAATCACCAGCTTCGCATAGGTATACGTGGCGCTGAGTGCCTTGCCGGTCCCCATTTCCTTCACCAGCAGCAGGCTTTTAGGCGAGGCCCAGTACGCCCGGTAGGGCTGCCACTTTTTGGGCTTTTGCGACCATGCTTCGCGCAGCACGCCGTTTTGCATTTCCAGCAGCTGGAGGCTATTGGGCGGCCCGCCGCCGGTTTCCGGGCGCTGAGAAATGGCGAAGATGCGCTGCTGGTCGGGCGAGAAAACGGGCTCGCCCCACAGGCTCAGTTGCCGGCCCGAATTATCAATCAGCAGCCACTTCGTGAGCTCGTAATACTGCACCCGAATGAAGTGGCTATTGAATGAGGGGAAGTAGCCCACGTAGTTGTACTGAATGGCTTCGGCCTCGCGGTGCCCGATGGCTACGGCCGCCGCATCAATCACCACATCGGCCAGCACCTTGGGGCCGGCGGTGGTGGGAATCACCAGGCGGCCATCCTGCTTTTTGACCGGATGCGTGTGGTTTGGCTTCGTGATGGAGAGGCCTTTGCGGGCCTGCAAGTACACCGCTTTGGTGAGCGGGATGAACGTAACCCGCGCCTGCCAGGGGCCACCCACCCAAGCTTCCAGCAGGAGCAAAAGCAGCAGCAGGGCAGTTTTCATAAAATAACCAGCGGTTGAGTGCCTCAGCAAGGTACGGCTGCCGCATCTTTGCAGCTATGCCCCAAGCCGCTGCTCTCCTGCCCTACCTCGTTTTCGATTTCGACTCCACCTTCACGCAAGTGGAAGGCCTTGATGAGCTGGCCGACATTGCCCTGCGAGGCCACCCCGACCAGGCCGCCGTAGTGGCCCAAATCCGCGCCCTCACCGACCAGGGCATGGCCGGCGAAATCGGGTTTCAGGAGTCGCTGGCGCGACGACTGGCCCTGCTCGGGGCCAACGAGCGGCACCTCGCCCCGCTCATTGCCCGCCTCAAAACCAAGGTGAGCGAGAGCATCCGGCGCAACGGCGACTTCTTCCGGCGCTTCGCGGATAGGATTTACGTGGTGAGCAGCGGCTTTCGGGAGTTCATTGAGCCGGTGGTGGCCGAATTTGGCATTCCGGCCAGCCAC
>JAYULN010000695.1:0-1152 GCA_043763525.1 Hymenobacter sp. | reverse complement strand
ACTTCTTCGACCTGGCCACCGACCGCGTGGCCCAGGACATGGCCCAGCAGCTTGGCCAAATCAAGCAGGCCATGCGCTACTCGCAGGAGTTCGTGAAGAAAATGGATATCCAGAACGGGGTGATGAGCGAGAAGGGCCAGCGCCTGCTGGAGAAATACCAGAAAGGCGATTTCAACGCCGTGCTCAACGAAAAACCGCAGGCGCAGCAAAGTATTCTAGCCACCAAAAAAGCCTCCGACGATGCCTATTCTAGCCTGCTTGATTAGCTTTTTGCTGGCCTGGGCCGTGGTCAGTAGCGCGGACTTTGTAGTCCGCGAGTCGCACCGCCAGGCCGTAGCCATCGCCCAAAACCTCCCTCCCTATCACCCTCATTTGCGGACTACAAAGTCCGCGCTACATCGCTACTCCAATGACAACTCGCGGTAAATTTCTCATCGGCCTCATGCTCGTAGGCCTGCTCTACTTCGGCATCAACAAGCTGGTATCCAGCGGGGCCGTGTTCAAGAAGGTCGACACGCAGTCGGTGCTCCTCAACTCGATTGAGCTGCCCACGGCCACGGGCGGCAGCCGGGCCAACATTGTGGTGCCGCTGGCCCAGCTACCCGGCACCGCCCCGGCCGACAAGGGCACGCCCATTACTTGGGAAGTGATGGCCTGGAACAGCCAGATGGCCGGCATGCTGGCCAATGGCGGCCCCCGCACCACCATGGGCTCGGCCCTGGCCGCCAACGGCGTAGATATGCAGATTGTGCGCCAGGACGACGTGAGCAAAATGCAGGCCGACCTCGTGAAAAACGCCCTCGACCTGCAAAGCAAGCCCGAAACGCCGGGCCTGATTGTGAGCATTATGGGCGACGGGTTGCCCGCATTCTCGGCTGTGCAAACCCAGCTGCAAAAGGCCGGCACCAGCCTGCAAATCATCCCCTACAGCCCCGGCAAGAGCTTCGGCGAAGACAAGCTGATGGGACCGAAAGAGTGGCTGGATAACCCGAGAGCGGCCCTGGGCAAAACCATTGCCTGCTACCTGCGCGACGGCGACCAGAACATCGCCCTGAAATGGTGCGCCGACAACGGCCTGAAGGTGAACCCCGACGAGACGACCTACGACCCCGAAGCCGTGAACTTCATGGCTGCCAGCGACTTCCTGGTGGC
>JAYULN010000694.1:0-7686 GCA_043763525.1 Hymenobacter sp. | reverse complement strand
AGTGCGGTAGTCATCACGACTTCACCACCTATTATGCCGCCGCCTGTCATGCTGAGGCACGAAGCATCCTATCACGCCTCAACGATTCGTGCGAACGTGATAGGATGTTTCCTTCGTCTGCATGACAGGCGGCGGGCGGGGTTTCTGTTTCTACTTGCAAAAACTAAGGTTTTCGTGTAGCCAAAACGCTAATTCAGCTAACGAACTGGCATTACCGGGCGGCAGTCCCCACAGCTTGGCTACGGCCTCGTACACCCCTTGCGGCCCCGGTGCCGCGCTCAGCACACCCGCATCCAGTGGCAGCTGCTGCGATTTGGAGAGCTTGTGGCCCGCGGCATTGGTCAGCAGCGCGTGATGGTGAAACTGAATGCGGGCCGCGCTGACAACCTGCGTTTCCGAGAGCTGCCCGGCCAGCCACAGCTGCGCGGCGGTGCTGGGCAGCAAATCCAGCCCGCGCACAATCAGCGTGGTACCGAGGCGCAAATCATCCACCACCGAAGCCACCTGGTAGGCGGCCACGCCGTCTTTTTTGCGGATGACAAAATCCGGCATCAGCGCACCGAGCGGGACGCTGGTTGCGCCCTGCCAGGTATCGGCAAAGCTGATTTCAGTACCGGCTGGCACCTGGGCCCGCCAGGCCGCGCCGGGCGTTTCGAGCGGCACAGCCGCTTCGGGGCCGCCGGTGCGGGTGCGCTGGCTGGCCTGCACCAGGCCGGGGCGCTGCGCGAGGCGGCGCAGCACGGCGTTGTACTCGGGCAGGTGCAGCAGCTGCGAGTGGTGACGCAGGAAATCGTCGGGGCCGCTGGGGCCGTGGTCGTAATCAATCCCCAGCCAGTCGATGACGCGGAAGATATTATCGAGGTAGGCCGGGCGCAGGCGGGCGCGGTCCAGGTCGTCGATTCTCAAATGCAGAACGCCGCCGGCCCTGCCGGGCACCCCCCGCCGCGTGAGCAGCCAGGTGAGCACGAAATTTACGGCGTTGCCGAGGTGCAGAAAGCCGCTGGGCGTGGGCGCGAGGCGCGAAATAATGGGCGGGTTCTGAGGTATCTTCGGCGGCATAAATTTCTTTTACTACAAATTCCACGCGGCTTGTTGTAATACCACGCGGTAGCCGTCGGGGTCTTCGTAGGTCCGACCCTGCTCGTCCCAGTACAAGTTGTAGGCCAGCACGGGCGCGAAGCCCACCGCTTCGAGGCGCTCTACGGCGGCTCGCCACTCAGCCGCGCCGGGCAGGTAGAAGACGAGCAAATTATCGGCGGTGGGGGCGCGGCCCACGGCGTGGCCGGGCTGGTGCGTGAACTCCAGATGATACGGGGCCTGCGGGTGGCCCAGCATCACGCCATCAAACCCGTTGTGCTGGGTGAAAGACGCGAGCAGGAGCAGGCCCAGGCCGTCGCAATAAAACCGCAGCAAGGCGGGCAAATCATCGGTGGGCCGGGCCACGCGCAGGGTGGGAATGCTCATGGCAGCAAAAGTAGAAAGCCGGCAACCGACCGAGGGCATCGCACTGCCAATCCCCATTAAACCAAGTCCTTCGGCGTAAGTCAAGCTGCCTACTCATTTGACCGAACTTTGTGCTGATGAAAAATTCGCTACCCTTACTCATCCTGCTGCTCCTGGCTCTGCGGCTTGCCCAGGCCCAAACCACTACGCCGCTCTACTTCCCGCCCACCACGGGCAGCACCTGGGCCACGACCACCCCGGCCAGCCTGGGCTGGTGCCAGCCGCAGCTCGATTCGCTGCTGGCCTTTGCCGGGCGCAAGGGCAGCAATTCGCTGCTGATACTGAAAGACGGCCGCCTGGTCGTCGAGCAGTACTACGGCACCTACACCGCCGACTCGGTGCATTACTGGGCCTCGGCGGGCAAGTCGCTCACGGCCACGCTCGTGGGCCTCGCCCAGCAGGACGGCATTCTGAGCATCAACGACAGCACCTCGAAATACCTGGGCCGCTGGACCAGCGCCTCCCGCCCGCAGCAACGTCAGATTCTCATTCGCCACCAGCTCACGATGACCACTGGGCTCGACGACACCCCGCCCGCGCCCTGCGACAACGAAAGCACCACCCCCGGCTGCCTGCTCTACCTCGCCCCGCCCGCCACCCGCTGGGCCTACCACACGGGGGCCTACCGCACCCTGCAAAATGTGCTGGTGCAGGCCAGCGGCGCGGCCAGCATGACGGCCTATACCAACCAACGCCTCGGCACCCGCATCGGCATGACGGGCCTGTGGTTCAACGACGTATTCTATAGCAAAGCCCGCAGCATGGCCCGCTTCGGCCTGTTCGTTCTGGCGCGGGGCTCCTGGAATGGCACACCCATCCTCACCGATGCCGCCTATTTCCAGGCCATGACCACCCCCAGCCAAACCCTGAACCGCAGCTACGGCTACCTCTGGTGGCTGAATGGCCAGAGCAGCTACCGCCTGCCCGGCTCCCAGGTCAACTTTCCCGGCGCGGTTATTCCCTCGGCACCGGCCGACATGATTGCCGCCCTCGGCAAAGACGACCAGAAAATCTACGTCGTGCCTAGCCTGGGCCTGGTGGTGGTGCGCCAGGGCCGCTCGGCCGGAGCCGCCCGCCTGGCCGCGTCGTCTTTCGATGCGGAGCTGTGGACCAAAATAATGGCCGTATTCTGCCGCCCCACGGCCACCGCCGCGGCCGCCGAAGCCACCGGTTTTCTGGCTTTTCCCAATCCGGCCCGCGAAATCCTCACCCTGCGCCAACCTACCCAAACGGCCGCCCGCGTGCGCCTGCTCGATGCCCTGGGCCGCGAAGTAGCCCGGCAACCCGCCCCCGGTTCGGAAACCACTATGCCCGTGGGCAACCTCGCCCCCGGCCTCTACACCGCGCAGTGGCTCGATGCCGCCGGGCGCGTTCTGATGAGCCGCAAGGTGGCCCGCGAGTAGAAATTGCACAAAAACAGCAATGCCTTCCTCCTCCGTGCGTAAGTTTGCGGTCAATTTGCGAGTGAGTTCCCCCACGCCGCAACGCGCCCAACCCGACTGCTGATGTTGACTGCCGTACTGCTTTTCCTCCCTCTGGCCGCCGCGCTGCTGCTGCTGCTGACCAAGGGAGCCACCGCCCGTGCCCTCGCCCTGGGCGCTTCCCTCCTCGAATTCGGCCTCGCGGTCTATGCCGCCTTCGCCTTCAAAACCACCGGCTCGACCAGCTTCAACCTCGATTACCACTGGATTCCCTCGGCCGGCATCAACTTCCACATCGGGCTCGACGGGCTCAGCTTGCTGCTGGTGCTGCTCACCACCTTCCTGGTGCCGCTGATATTGTTGTCGGCCTTCAAGCACAACTACGACAACCCCTCCGCCTTCTACGCCCTCGTGCTGTTCATGCAAACGGGCCTGCTGGGCGTGTTCGTGTCGCTCGATGCCTTCCTGTTCTACTTTTTCTGGGAAGTAGCCCTGATTCCGATTTACCTGCTGGCCGGGGCCTGGGGCGGCGAGCGCCGCGTGGCTGTCACCCTCAAGTTTTTCCTCTACACCGTAGTCGGCTCGCTGCTAATGCTGGCCGGCTTCGTGTACCTGTACCTGCAAACCGGTCCGGCCGCCGGCTCACTGGCTGCCCACTCCTCCGAGCTGTCGGCCTTCTATAATCTGAAGCTGAGCGCCTCGGAGCAGTCGTGGCTGTTCTGGCTCATTTTCGCCGCTTTCGCCGTGAAGATGCCCATCTTCCCCTTCCACACCTGGCAGCCCGATACCTACACCGAAGCCCCCGCCCCCGCCACCATGCTGCTCGCGGGCATCATGCTGAAAATGGGCATCTACGGCACGCTGCGTTGGCTGCTGCCAGTCGTGCCGCTCGGCGTGAGCCACTGGCAGAAGCCAGTTATCATTCTCGCCGTCATCGGCATACTCTACGGGGCCATCATCGCCATCCGCCAGCGCGACATGAAACGGCTCATTGCCTACTCCTCCCTCTCCCACGTCGGGCTGATGGCGGCCGGCGTGTTCTCGCTCACCCAAATCGGCCTGCAAGGTGCCGTTATTCAGATGCTGGCCCACGGCGTGAACGTAGTCGGCATGTTCTTCATCGCCGATGCCATCGAGCGCCGCACCGGCACCCGCAACATCCCCGACCTGGGCGGCCTCACCCGCCGCACGCCCATTCTCTCAGTTTGCTTTCTGGTGCTGCTCCTCAGCACCGTGGCCTTGCCGCTCACGGGCGGCTTCGTGGGCGAATTTCTGCTGCTGGCCGGCGTGTACGAGTACAATGCCTGGGTGGGCGCGGTGGCCGGCCTCACCATCATCTTCTCGGCCGTGTACCTGCTACGCATGTTCCAGCGCGTGATGCTGGGACCCGATTCCTCGTTCTCCGAAACTATTACCGACCTCACCGGCGGCGAGTTGCTGATTCTGGTGCCGCTCATCGTGCTGGTGTTCTGGATTGGCTTGTTCCCGAATACATTTCTGCATACTTCGGAGCCGGCCGTGAGCAATATCCTGGCGCTGGTCGGGCGGTGATTCATTTCATAGTATTCGGTAATGGGTAGTCAGTAGTCGGACTATTTGCCTTTGTTAAGCCGTCGTTTTTCTGACTACTGACTACCTAATACCGACTACCAAGAAGCCAACATGACCTCCATCATTCTCCTCTCCGTCTTCGGCATCCTCAACCTGTTTCTGGGCTTTTTGCGCTCGAACAAGGTGCTGCTGCCCGGTGCCATGCTGCTGCTGCTGGCCGTATCCGGGGCCAACCTGGCCGACTGGAACGTGCTCCACGCGCCCTACTTCAACCACATGCTGGTGGTGGATAACTACACGGTGGCCTTCACCGGCATCGTGCTGCTCACCACCCTGCTGCTGCTGCCTTTCTCGCGCAGCTACGTAGTGGCCGGCGAGCAAAACCTGGCCGAATACTACGCCCTGCTGCTCTTCTCACTGGTAGGGGCCATTATGATGGTCGGCTACGACCACCTGTTGATGCTCTTCGTGGGCATCGAAATCCTGAGCATCTGCATGTACGTGCTGGCCGGTAGCAGCAAGCGCGACTCGCGCAGCAACGAAGCCGCCCTGAAATACTTCCTGATGGGCGCGTTTGCCACCGGCATCCTGCTCTTCGGCGTGGCGCTGCTGTATGGCGCTACCGGCACGTTTGCCCTCTCGCAGCTCGCCGCCGCCGTGGCCAACCCGGCCAACGCCAGCCTGCAACCCATGCTCTACATCGGTATTCTGATGATGATTATCGGCATCAGCTTCAAAGTATCGGCCGCCCCGTTTCACTTCTGGACGCCCGACGTGTACGAGGGCACGCCCACCTTTTTCACCGCCTTCATGAGCACGGTGGTGAAAACGGCCGGTTTTGCCGCCTTCCTCAAGCTGCTGGCCGTGGCCCTGCCCGGGGCCCGGGGCTTCTGGCTGCCCACCATTCAGGCCATGTGCGCCCTCACGCTGCTACTCGGCAACGTGGGCGCGGCCGCCCAGGCCACCACCAAGCGCATGCTGGCCTACTCCAGCGTGAGCCATGCCGGCTACCTGCTCATCGGCCTCGTGGCCAGCAAGGGCGTGCTAACGGGCGATGCCGCCAGCGGCATCTTCTTCTACTCCCTGGCCTATTCCATCGCCACCGTCGCCGCCTTCGGGGTGCTGAAACTGGTAACCGAACACCGCCAGGACGAATCTTACGCCGGCCTCAACGGCCTCGGCAAAACCAACCCGCTGCTGGCTTTCGTCATGACGGTAGCCATGCTTTCGCTGGCCGGCATTCCGCTCACGGGCGGCTTTTTTGGCAAGTTTTTTTTGCTGGCCGCCGCCGTGGGCCAGGGCTACATCGGCCTTGTAATATTCGCCGTCATCATGAGCATGGTGGGCCTCTACTACTACCTGCGGCCGATTATTGCCATGTACATGCAGCCCGCGCCTGAGAATGCCACGCCGGTACCAGTCGATGGCATTCAGCGCATAACGCTGGTAGTGCTAGCGCTGCTCACGATTCTGCTGGGCATCATGCCAGGCTTTTTGAGCGGGATTTTGTAGCGTAACCCTACTGCTCGTCGTGTAAGGGCTGCCTGTTGGCAGCCCTTCTTTTTTCCTCCGCCCCTTGCACAAACTGCACGGCCGTTGCGTTATCTTCACCAACCTAACTACCCCGGCATCATGGTTATCAAGATGAAAAAGGATGCGACCCCCGAAGAAGTGCGGGCCGCGCTGGAAAAAATAAACGCTGCCAAAGCTGCTGAGCGGAAGCGCAAGCAGCTGGCCACTTTTGGGGCCTGGAAAACACCGGTCGATGGGGTAGCCTTTCAGCAGGAAAGCCGCGATGAGTGGCATTGATTTTTGCGCGGACACTAATTTTGCAACCTACCACCTGAGCGGCCGGGCTTATGTCGAGCCCTACACGGCGGCTTCGCCAGCGGTATCGGTGGTAACAGCGCTCGAACTACTCAGCAAGCCGGGCATGCCCGCCGCCGAAGTGGCAGCCGCCGAATTATTCCTGGAAACCTGTGAGATAGTAGAGTTATCTGCCGCCGTTAAAGCAGCAGTGCTCACCCTCCGCCGGCAGTATCGCCTGAAACTACCAGATGCCATCGTCGCGGCCACCGCCTTGTGGCTCGAAGTACCACTGCTAACCGCCGACCAAGGTTTTGCCCGCATTACCGAGCTGGACGTAGTGCTGCTGAGTCCGGCCTGAGTGCCGAGTCAGGCGCCTTACTTCCCGCCATTTGAGCGGGTCGCATTCAACCGCCAAGGCCTTTTTCACGCAGTAATTCTGCATTCATGCGCCGCCACCAAACATCTCCTGTCTCTGCCCTGCCGCTGGGGCTGCTGTGCGCGGTGAGCCTCTTCAGCAGCTGCGCCGCGCGGCCGCCCCGCGAAACCGGCGCTTTCCGCCCCACCGAGCTGGTCGAGCTAACCCGGCTCGACTCCACGCTTCGGCTGGATATCCGCTACGCCACCACGCATAATTTCATGGGCCGGGTGCTGTACCCGCAGGCGCGGGCATTTTTGCAGCGTCCCGCCGCCGAGGCCCTGGTGCAGGTGAACGCCGAGCTGCGGCCGCTGGGCTACCGCCTGCTGGTGTTCGACGGCTACCGGCCCTGGCGCATCACCAAAATGATGTGGGACCACACGCCGGCCGACAAAAAGGAATTCGTGGCCGACCCGCGCAAAGGCTCGCGCCACAATCGCGGCTGCGCCGTCGATGTGAGCCTGTGCGACCTCGCCACCGGCCAGGAAATTACAATGACCGGCGACTACGACGAAATGAGCCCGCGCTCAGCTGCTGCCTATACCGGCGGCCCCCCAGCCCAGCGTGAGCCCCGCGACCTGCTGCGCCGCCTCATGGAAGCGCACGGCTTCGCGGTGCTGCCAGCCGAGTGGTGGCACTTCGATTTCCGGGACTGGAAGTCGTACCGGATTCAGAATGTGCCGTTCGATAAGCTATAAGGAGGCCTCTCAGAAAACGGAATAAATAGCACGTTAAGGAATTTGACCGAAATTTTGGCATAAAATTCACTCGGTCGACTTGGCTCCTGCGGCTTTTCGATGACTGTGGATGACGACGCCCCGATGGCGCAGGTATTTATAGAGCGTGACTTTGGAGATGCATAGGCGCTGAGCAATCTCGTTCACCCCAAGCTGTTGCTCGCGATAAAGCGTCTCGGCCACAATGGCCGTGCGCTCCGCTTCTTCCGATAGTCCCCGCCGGCGGCCACCCACCCGGCCGCGCGCCCGA
>JAYULN010000693.1:0-1163 GCA_043763525.1 Hymenobacter sp. | reverse complement strand
CACCTTATTAGTGCGATTTGAGACCTCAGTCAGAAATTGGAAATCCTGGCATTATTTAGCTGCTTTTATGATGGTAGCAAAAGTTTAAATGTCTTCGTCTTCAAATGATGAGCTGGCATACAGTAGGGCATGATTGCTGAAAGCTTGTCTGATGTAGATTCAGATTCCAACTAGCCTTATTTTGCATACGCCAACCGGTCTTTCCAGCGGTTGATGGGGGCCTCCAGCCAGTGCCAGGAGGCGGCGGCCAGCAGTAGCAGCACCGGAAGTAGCACCAGCACCGTGGGCAGCGGGCTTAGCCAGAGCTGCCGGGTTTCGGCGGCGGGGAAGACGTGGTACACGGCCCGCTGGTAAAACACCGGCAGCAGCAGGTGGTAGAGGTAGCAGCCGTAGCTGCGCTGGCCCACCCAGCGCATGGCGGCGAACAGGCGATTTTCGGCCGGAGGAAGGGTAGGCTGGTGGATGGCCCAGTTCATGGTGAGGGCGGCGGGGATGCTGCCCACGGTGGCGTAGATGAGCTCCCAGGCGTGGTACGCGCCCGTGGCGTTCAGCCCGGCCCAAAGGGCGGCCCAGGTGGCCCAGGCCAGTGCTACCCAATGCAGGCGGGCCAGGCGGCGCACCACCGGCAACTGCTCGACATGGCGCAGGATGGCCCCGACGGCGAGCAAATCGAGGCAGCCGGGCAGCAGGGCGAAGGCCAGACCCTTTTTCAGCCACAGGCCCACCACCAGCCGAAACAGCAGGCCGCAGCCCGCCAGCAACGCCAGCCAGCGCACCCGGCGCGGCAACACGGCCAGCAGGATGGGCCACAGCACGTAGAACTGCTCATCAACGGAGAGCGTCCAGTAGTGGCCCACACCCTCGGCCCAGTGCTGCATCCGGAAAAAAAGCAGGTTGGAAACCGGGACCAGGAACCAGCCGGGGTAGTGGTGCAGGGTAGCGAGCGGCAGGGCAAAGCCCAGGGCCAGCGACAGGTAGTAGGGCGGCAGCGTGCGTACCAGCCGCCGCAGGTAGAACACGCCCAGCCGCTGCTGCCAGCGGCCGGGAGCCCCCACATACACCTCCTGCTTCCAGACGATGCCAGAAATGAAATAGCCGCTGAGCACGAAAAACGTCATGCTGCCCATGAGGCTGATGGGGAAGCGCGGCTGCGTCCAGTGCCC
>JAYULN010000692.1:0-7719 GCA_043763525.1 Hymenobacter sp. | reverse complement strand
GCTGGAATTGAACCTGCTGAACGCCCGCCAGGCCCAAACCCAGGCCCAGCTCAGCGCCGAAAATGCCACCGTGGACCTGCAGGCCTACACCGGCCTGGCCGAAGCATCGGCCTTGGCGGTGCCGGCCCCCGCGCCGCAGCCCGCCGTGGTGCCGGCCGAGGCCCTGGCGCAGGCCCGCCAGCACCGCAGCGCCACGCTGGCCTTTCGGTGCCGGCTGCTGCAAGCCGAGCGCGACGTGGCCCAGGCGTGGGGCACCACCGGGTTTCGGGCCACGCTCACGGCCGGGCTGGGCTACGTGAATCAGGCTGATAATCTCGGGGCAACCTACCGCAACCTGCAAAACCAGCAGCAGGTGGCCCTGGCCTTTTCGATGCCGCTCGTGGACTGGGGCCGCCGGCAATCCATCATCAAAACCGCCGAGCTCAGCCGCGACCAGGTGCAGCACACCGTGGCCCAGGAAGAGCGCACCTTCGGGCAAACTGTGCTGACGCAGGCCGGCCAGCAGGCCGCCCTGGCCGGGCAGCTGCGCCTGGCCGGCCGGGCCGATTCGCTGGCCCAGCGCCGCTACGACATTGCCCGCGCTACCTACTTGCTGGGCCGCATCAGCCTCACCGATTTGAGCCTGGCCTCCAATGCCAAGGACGGGGCCAAGCGCGACTACATTTTTGCGCTTCGTTCGTGCTGGGTGGCGCATTATCGGCTGCGGGCGCTGACGCTGTATGATTTTGAACGACAAACTCCCCTCCTCAGATGAGGAGGGGATGTTCGAGCCGCAGGCGATAATGGGGGTGGTTGAAATCGTTGAACGGTGGACGAACAATGACTCCCAAATGATACCCGAACGACTATTTTTCAAGACTCCCGGCGTGAGCCGTTCAACGCCACAACCACCCCAGTGTCCGCTTCGCGGCCACGTCCCCTCCTTGGTAAGGAGGGGAGTTTGACCAATTCATTACCTCATCAACCCATTGCCCCATCGCCTCATCAGCTTTTTTCTCATGGAAAACCTCCTTGCCAACTCGCCCGATATCCGCACCCAGACGCTGCCGCTGAACGGCCCGTCGGCCGGGCTGACGCCGGTGCTGCAACTCACCAACATCGAAAAGGTGTACCAGACCGACACCATCGAAACCGTGGCGCTGAACCGCGTGAACCTGACCGTGAACCGGGGCGAGTTCGTGTCCATCATGGGGCCGAGCGGCTGCGGCAAATCGACGCTGCTGAGCCTGATGGGCCTGCTCGACGAGCCCACCAGCGGGACGATTGAAGTGGACGGCCGGCCCGTAACCTCCTATTCCGACCGGGAGCTGGCGGGGCTGCGCAACCTGAAAATCGGCTTCGTGTTCCAGAGCTACCATTTGATAAACGACCTTTCGGTGGTGGATAACGTGGAGCTGCCGCTGCTGTACCGGCCCGGCATGGGCGGCAAGGAGCGCCGCGTGCGGGCCCTCGCCGCCCTCGACAAAGTGGGCCTGAGCGCCCGCACGGGCCACTTTCCCAGCCAGCTTTCGGGCGGGCAGCGCCAGCGGGTGGCCATTGCCCGGGCGCTGGTGGGCGGCCCCGAAATCATTCTGGCCGACGAGCCCACCGGCAACCTCGACTCGGTGATGGGGGAGGAAATAATGGCCCTGCTGCTGGGCCTGAACGAGCGCGAAGGCGTGACTATCGTGATGGTAACCCACGACGAGCACCAAGCCTTGAAGACCCAGCGCGTCATCCGGTTCTTCGACGGCAGCCAGGTGGGGTAATCAATGAAGAATGAAGAATGAAGAATGAAGAATGAGGAATTGGCATCTGGCGCAGTTCGGTAATTCTTCATTCCTCATTCAGTAAAGCCTTCATTCTTCATCAAGCAAAGCGTCATGCTTCTTAACTATCTCAAAATTGCCTGGAAGGTGCTCTTGCGACGCAAGTTCTTTGCTTTCATTTCGCTGTTCGGCATCAGCTTTACTCTGATGATGCTGCTGGTGGTGGTGGCCGCCATCGACCACCTGAGCGGCAGCCACGCCCCGGAAAAACGCGCCGACCGGATGCTCTTCGTGAGCCTGCTGAAGCAAGAGCAGCAGGACGGGGGCAACTGGAACGCGCCCCTGAGCGCCCACTTCATCGACCACTACGTGCGGAGCCTGAAAACGCCGGCCACGGTGGCTATCACCTCCATGACTTCGGCCGTTACCGCGTTTGCCGGCCGCGAAAGCCTGAACCTGGACGTGCGCTACACCGATGGCAACTTCTGGAAAGTGACCGACTTCGACTTTCTGGCCGGGCGGCCGTTCACGGTGCGCGAGGTAACCCAGGCCGCGCGGGTGTGCGTCATCAGCGAGCACACGGCGCGGGCGTTTTTCGGTACTGCCAGTGGGGTGGCCGGCCGCAGCATCGAGCTGGGCGTGAACCGCTACCGCATTGCCGGGGTGGTGCCCAACGTGCCGGTGGTGCGGCTTTTCAGCAGCGCCGACGTGTGGGTGCCCTACACCCTGAGCACGTCCTATTCGCCGGAACATCGCCTCGACGGCGAGTTTATCGCGATTCTGCTGGCCGGGCCGGGGCGCGGGGCGGTGCCGGCCATGCAGGCCGAGTTTGCCAGCCTGATGCGCCGCGTGGAAATCCCCGACTCCAAAGTGACGAAGCGCCTTTTTGCCTTTGCTGACCCTATGTTGGCCGTCGTGGTGCGGCAGCTCACCCAGCACACCGATACGCCGGACGCTGGCATGAGCATCTTTCTGCTCGGCTGCGCGGTGCTGGCCCTGCTGTTTATGCTGCTGCCCGCCCTGAACCTGGTGAACCTGAACGTGACGCGCATCATGGAGCGGTCCAGCGAAATCGGGGTGCGCAAGGCGTTTGGCGCGTCGGGCCGGGCGCTGGTGGGGCAGTTTCTGGTTGAGAACCTGGTGCTGGCGCTGCTGGGCGGGTTGCTCGGCCTGGGGCTGGCGGCCGGGGCGCTGGACCTGCTCAACGCCAGCCATTTCATTGCCTACGCGCAGTTCGGGCTGAGCTGGCCGGCCTTTGGCTGGGGCCTGGGGCTGGCCCTGGTTTTCGGGCTGATGAGCGGCGTGTACCCGGCCTGGAAAATGGCCCGCCTCAACCCCGTCGATGCCCTGCGCGGCAGCGGCGGCCCGCAGTAGGGCGGGGGCAAGCCCTACCGGGTACGACCCCGCCCTCCGCTTATCTCCCTCCCCAACTTCAACCGCTCTTCCCCATGCTTCGTCATCTTTTTCGCTTAATCTGGAACCGCAAGCGGGCCAACCTGCTGCTGTTCTCCGAAATATTCTTCTCCTTCATCGTGCTGTTCGGCATCGGCACCCTGCTGTTCAACTTCGGCCGTAACTACGTGCTGCCGCGCGGCTTCCGGCACAACAACATCTGGCGGCTTTACCTGACGGCGGCCCAGGGCCAGAAGATGCCACGCCCCCAGGTCGACAACGTGCTGCAGGCCATTCAGGCCCTGCCCGGCGTGCAGGATGCGGCCCTGGCTAGCGATAATACCCCCTTCCGCTTTGTCACGATGAACACCACCCTGGCCCACGGGAATAACCTGGTCAAAGACGTGGACCAGTACGAAGCCGACGAACGCTACTTCCCAACCATGGGCCTGACGCTGCAACAGGGCCGCTGGTTTAGGGCCAGCGACGACGCGGCCGCCTACCACCCGGCCGTGCTTTCGCGCAATACCGCCGATGCGCTTTTTGGGCCAGGGCAGCCGGCGTTGGGGCAGCTTTTTCGGCACAAAAGTCCTTTTGGCCCCGATACGGCGCGGTCGTTCCAGGTAGTAGGCGTGGCCGCTAACGTGCGCATGGGCAGCGATTTTTCGGCCCCCACTCCGTCGTTGTGGCTGCGCCTGCTGCCCCACGACACCGCGAGCTGGGAAACGGCCACCGTGCTGGTGCACGTAGCACCCGGCCAGGGCGCGGCCCTGCAACAGCGCATGGTGCGCACGGTGGCCGGCCCGGGCCGGCAGTGGAGCACGCGGATATACGCGCTGGAAAATGACCGGCTCGACATGCTGAAGCCGACCCTGGCCCCCCTGGCCGCGCTGGCCCTGATTGGGCTGTTTCTGGTGGTGAACGTGGCCCTGGGCCTGTTTGGCGTGCTGTGGTACAACATCAGCCAGCGCCGCGCCGAAATCGGGCTGCGGCGGGTGCTGGGGGCCACGGGGGTGGGCATCGGCTGGCAGTTTCTGGGCGAGATGCTGGTATTGACCACGCTGGGCGTGCTGGCCGGTACGCTGGTGGCCATGCAGTTTCCGCTGCTGCACGCCTTCAACCTGGCTTCGTCGGTGTATGGCCTGGCCATGCTGCTGGCGGCGGCGCTGATTTTTGTGCTCACGGCCGTGTGTGCCTGGCAGCCCAGCCGGCTGGCGGCCGCCATTCAGCCGGCCGTGGCGCTACGGGAGGAGTAAATCGGACCTTTTTGGCTCGATTGCGAGGATTCACGCCCCGATATCGGTCCAGGTTGGCTTGCAATCGAGCTTTTTTGGCTCAAAATTGGTCTTCGTTAGCTTGAAATCAAGGGTCGGACCCTCAAAATCGGGCCAAGTTGGCTTGCAATCGAGCTTATCTGGTTCAAAATCGGTCTTCGTTAGCTCAAAATTGAGAGTCGGACCTCCAAAATCGGTCCTCATTAGCTCAAAATCGGAGGTCGGACCCCCGATTTTGGTCTTCGTTAGCCCGAAATCGAGGGTCGGACCCCCGAAATCGGTCCTCGTTAGCTCGAAATCGAGGGTCGGACCCTCGATTTCGAGCCTGCCCGCTTCCTGCTTCACTGATGCTGCGCAGCCATCAAGTCGCGCGGCGTAAGCCATCGGTGCTAGAACATGTTTCTTTGCTCATTCTCACACTCTTTTTTCTGCGATTCCTATGAAAAACCTTTCATTCTCCGCCCTCCTTTGGCTGCTGGCCCTGGTGCCCGCCCTGGCCCAAACCGCCCCGGAAACCCGTTCCGTTGCCAGTTTCACTAAGCTGGAAGTCAGCGATGGCATTGAGTTGCACCTGGCCACCGGCGAATCGCAGTTGGTGCAAGCCAGCGCCGAAACCCCCGAGCTGCTGGCCCGCATCAAAACCGAAGTGAGCGACGGCGTGCTGAAAATCAGCTTCGCCCGGAAGCTGGACGAGCTGTGGGGCAAGAAAAACTGCGTTCGCAACCTGCGCGTGAACGTAACCGCCGCCCCCCTCGCCGCCCTGAAAGCTGGCAGTGGTGCCAAAGTAGAAGTGGCCAGCCCCTACGTCGCCAACAACCTCCAGCTCGACGTGTCGTCGGGAGCCACAGTAAAGGCCGAGCTCACCGTGGCCGACCTGCACGCCCAGGTAAGCAGCGGCGGTGAAGCCACGGTAACCGGCAAAATCCAGCGCCTCGACGTGCATGCCTCCAGCGGCGGCGAGTTCAGGGGCGGCAACCTGCAGGCCACTGCCTGCGAAGCCTCGGCTTCGAGTGGCGGCACGGTGAACGTAGCCGTGCAGGAAACCCTCACGGCCAGCGCCAGCAGCGGCGGCGACGTGCGCTACACCGGCTCGCCCAAAGTGACGAAACACACCAGCAGCGGCGGCAGCGTAAAGGGCCGGTAGCACGTTCGGGACCGTCGGGCTGGCCGTCTACCGATGCGTCATCCTGAGCTTGCGAAGGACCTTGTCAACCCAGAACGATTTGCCGTAATCTTAACTGGCGCGGCCGTGATAAGGTCCTTCGCAAGCTCAGGATGACAGACGGCTTACCAACCGTCTACTGGCGTTCCAAAAAGCACTCTAACTCCATGTTCCTCATCGTCGACGACGACCTCGCGGTCTGCACGTCCCTCAAGCTGCTGCTGAAGCAGGCCGGCTACCCCGCGCAGGCCGTGGCCACGCCCGCCGAGGCCCTGGCCGTGGTGCGCGAAGCCCCGCCCCGGCTGGTGCTGATGGACATGAATTTCGCGCTCGACACCAGCGGCCAGGATGGCTTGCAGCTGCTGGCCCAGGTGAAACAAGCGGCCCCGCAGGTGCCCGTCGTCCTCATCACCGGCTGGGGCAGCATTGGCCTGGCAGTGGAGGGCATGAAGGCCGGGGCGGCCGAATTCGTGACCAAGCCCTGGCACAACGAGGCCCTGCTGCAAACCATCCACACGGTGCTCAGCCTGAGTGCCGGCCCCGGCGAAACCGCCGCCGCGCCCGAACCCGAAGGCGCGGCCACCAGCCGCCGCCAGCTCGATAAACAGTACCGGTTTGCCGACATTATCGGGCAGGATGCCCAACTGCTGCACGTGCTGCGCCAGGTGGGCCAGGTGGCCCCCACCGACGCCTCGGTGCTGATTGAGGGCGAAAGCGGCACCGGCAAGGAGCTCATCGCCGAGGCCATTCACCGCAACAGCCAGCGCCGCGACCAGCCCTTCGTGAAGGTGAACCTGGGCGGCATTTCCAGCAGCTTGTTTGAAAGCGAGATGTTCGGCCACCGGCGCGGGGCCTTCACCGATGCCAAGGCCGACCGCGCGGGCCGCTTCGAGTTGGCCAACGGCGGCACCATCTTCCTCGACGAAATTGGGGAGCTGGAGCTGGCCAGCCAGGTAAAGCTGCTGCGCGTGCTGCAAGACCGTACCTACGAGGTGCTGGGCGACTCGAAGCCCCGCCGCCTCGACATCCGCGTCATCGCCGCCACCAACCGCAACCTGGCCGAGATGGTGGCCCAGGGCCGCTTCCGCGAAGACCTGTTCTACCGCATCAACCTGATAACCGTGCGCCTGCCCGCCCTGCGCGAGCGCCCCGCCGATATTCCGCTGCTCGCCCAGCACTTCATCGGCCAGCTGCGGGCCACCTACCACCGCCCGGCCCTGAAGGTGAGCACCCGCGCCCTGCACTGGCTGCGCGAGCAAGCGTTGCCCGGCAACATCCGCGAGCTGAAAAACCTGGTGGAGCGTGCCGTGCTCGTGAGCGGCAAAGACGAGCTGGGCCCCGACGACTTTCAGGCCAACGCGCAACGCCTGCCCGCCCGCGTCTCCGAACCCGGCGAGCTGCCCACCCCCGGCACCATGACCCTCGACGAAGTAGAAGCCCAGATGATTCGGCAGTCGCTCGCTCACTACGAAGGCAACATCAGCCGCGTGGCCAAGGCCCTGGGCCTGAGCAGAGGCGCGCTGTACCGAAGGCTGGAGAAGTTTGGGATTCCGTTCGAGCAGTAGCGCGGAGTATTGGTACCCGAACGTCATGCCGAGCGCAGCGAAGCATCTTTACTGCAATAGTAATTTGGTTTACTGCTGCGGTAAAGATGCTGCGCTGCGCTCGGCATGACGTTTCTTTTCAGTCCGGTATTTTCCCGCTCTATGTCGCTCCGCTTCAAATTCCTGCTTTTTGTCATCATCATCCACGCCGTGCTTATTGCGCTGGCGGCCCAGCTGCGTACCACCAACCCCTTGCTATTCGTCGCTTCCGAAGGGTTGTTGCTGGTCAGTATCTACTTCGCCGCGCAATTGTACCGGGGCTTCGTGCGGCCGTTTCAGCTCATCGCGGCGGGCACGGCGGCCATGCAGGCCAAGGATTTCTCGCTGAAATTCGTGCCCGTGGGCCAGCGCGAGATGGACCAGCTCATCGCCGTGTATAACCAGATGATTGACGCGCTGCGGCGCGAGCGGGTGAGCCAGCACGAGAAGAGCGTGCTGCTCGAACGGCTTATTCAGGCTTCGCCGGCCGGCATTCTCATTCTCGATTTTGCGGGCCGCATCGAAGGCGTGAATGCCGCCGCCGAGCGCATGCTGGCCCA
>JAYULN010000691.1:0-7730 GCA_043763525.1 Hymenobacter sp. | reverse complement strand
TGGCGCTTGGCCGGGTCGCCCACTTTGCGCTCGCCCTTGCCCCCGTCGAGGAAGGCGACGATGCTGGGGGTGGTGCGGCGGCCTTCGCTGTTGGGAATCACAACGGGTTCGTTGCCTTCCATTACGGCCACGCACGAGTTGGTGGTGCCGAGGTCAATGCCGATTATTTTGCCCATGATGGGGTGTGTGTTGGTTAGGAGAGGGGAATGTGTCAGGTTTGAAGCAGCTTTCCAGCCGCTACCGGGGGATTACAAGCAACGTACCAGCGTGGATTTGGTGACAGTTTGTCACCGAAGCGGCGCGGGGTGGCGGGTTTGGCGACGCGGTGGCTGGAATTGATTTGGGCGAGGAGGTTTTTCCTGACATGGGTGCAGGAAAAGTGCGCCAATTTCTGCGCTACTTGCTATTTCATTTCAGTTTTTTAAAGTGAGAGCCTTTCCCAAGCTATTGATTGTTTTATGCGCTGTGATTGGTGCATATGTTGGATATAGTCTGTATGGTCCAGTTATCGGAACCATCATTTTTGGTAGTGAATCAATTGTGTTTACACCAAGACGTTTCGATGATATCGATAGCCTCGATTATAATGTGAGCAATAAAGAGTGGTATTGGGTAGGCAGCAGTTATAAATTGATTTCGTTGGTGAGAAATGACCATGAAGCGCATTTGCGTAGCAAGAAGGGCTATTTGGAAGTTGAAATACGTTACATGAACTTGTTATATAAAAGTGATGCTTCTTACGTGCAAAAGGCTAATATCCCAACGATTTATGTTTGGTCCATAAGAAGAAAAAAATAGACTTACTTGCGCTAAACACAAATTGCTACTTCTACTACTTTGTGTATGCCAACATGTAAAACTCAACGGGCTAGGTGTAGCTTAGCAATCAGTTCAGTGAAATAGAAACCCTTGAATCTGCTGCTCCCAATCGGCCGAATAGCGTTTCCAATACGGCTCGCGGCCCACACCAGGGAAATGTGCCAGCTTTTGGGGCCGGCGAGGTGGGCAAAGGTGGCATCGGTTTCGGCGCTTTTGCCCGTTGTATTAGCGGGGTTTGGGTGGTCCCGGCCGGCCTTTCGGCCCTGATTTGCTCGGTGCGGGTTTAGCCGTATGGCCCCCGTAGCCGGCGCGGCTGGCGTAGCCGCGCTTCGGGCCGGTTGCGCCTGTTGGGGCGGCGGGGCGATGGAGGCGGCCGGTGTCGGCGGTGGCTTCGGCATCGTCGGCCACTTGGCGCAGGGCTTGCACTTCTTCGGCGGTGAGGTCGCGCCATTGGCCGGGGGCGAGGTTGGCCACGCGCAAATCGGCGATAGCGGCCCGCACGAGGCGCAGGCAGGGCAGGCCCACGGCGGCGCACATTTTGCGTACCTGCCGGTTCATGCCCTGTGAAATGGTGATTTGCAGCCAGCTGGTAGGGATACTGGCCCGAAACCGGATGGGAGTGGAGCGGGCCCAGAGGTCGGTAGGCTCGGGCAGCACTTCGGCGGCGGCGGGCGCGGTGAGGCCGTCTTTTATCTGCACGCCATGGCGGAGCTTTTCCAGCGCTTCTTCCGAAACCGTGCCTTCGACCTGGGCCCAGTAGGTTTTTGGGACTTTGAAGCGCGGGTCGCTGAGGCGGTGCTGGAGGGCTTTGTCGTCGGTTAAAAGCAGGAGGCCTTCGCTGTCGAAATCGAGCCGGCCGACGGGATATATATCCGGCACGGCCACGAAGTCCTTGAGCGTGGCGCGGCCGTGCTCGTCGGTGAACTGGGTGAGGACTTCGTAGGGCTTGTTTAGGAGGAGGTAGCGCATGGGTTTAATTTAAACGTCATGCTGAGCGCAGCCGAAGCATCTCTACCGCAGAAGTAATTATTTACCCTAGCAGTAGAGATGCTTCGGCTGCGCTCAGCATGACGGGCGTATAATCTGCTGCTTACTCCCACCAGCGGGAGTTTGGCAGCGCAGTGCCCAAAGTTACGGGTTCGCCCAAGTGTGGGGTGGTGATGGCCTGGCCCAGGCGCGCGGCCTCGGCGGTGGCCCGCGTCACGGGCTCGTTCCAGGCGTGGTTTGCTTCCGTGAAAGCGCCCCAATGCACGGGCAGCATCACGCGGGCCTGCACGTCGCGGGCGGCTTGCACGCTTTGCTCGGGCAGCATGTGAATTTCGGCCCAATCGGCGTTGTACTGGCCGCATTCGACCAGGGCCAAATCGAACGGCCCGTAGGCCGCCCCAATGGCGCGGAAGTGCGGGCCGTAGCCGCCGTCGCCGGTGTAAAACACCCGTTTAGTAGCTGCCTGCATCACCCACGAGCACCACAGCGTGGCATTTTGGTTGCCAAGCCCCCGGCCCGAAAAGTGCCGGCTGGGCGTGCAGCGCAGCAGTAGGCCGGGCAGACTGGCACTGTCGCCCCAATTCATTTCGGTGATGCGGGCCGCCGGTACGCCCCAGCGGCGCAGGTGCGGGCCAATGCCCAGGGGCACGTAAAAATGGCCCACTTTGTCCTTTATTTTGCGGATGGTGGCGTAGTCGAGGTGGTCGTAGTGGTCGTGCGAAATGAGCACGGCGGCAATGGGCGGCAGCTTCTCGGGCGCGATGGCCAGGGTGCGGTTGTAGCGGTTGGGCGTGGCCCACTTCACCGGCCCCATTTTGATGCTCAGCATGGGGTCGAGCAGAAGGTTCTGGCCGGCTATCTCGACCAGGCTGGCCGAGTGGCCGAACCAGGTAACGCGCACCGTTGTGGGCGTTTTTTGGGTGATGGCCAGCGAATCGAGCGGCTGCGTGGGGAGCGGGCCGGGCGGGTTGGCCTGCGGCGATTTCCGGAACAGGAACTTCCACATCACAGCCACGGTGCTGCTGCCGGTCATAACGGACGTAGGCATCAGGTTCACAAACCCGCCCTTCTGGTAATGACCCGAGGCGGCATACACCACCCGCTCGGCCTTGGTGGGCTTGCCGCCCAGCTGCGGGCTCAGGCCGATAAACGTAATTGCTGCCACCAGCACCGTCCCAATAATACTGCTTGTTGCCATAAGAAAAGCTTTCAGGGCGTTGCTCATGCCTGCGGAGCCGCTTTGCCGTGGGCCAGGGCCACAATGTCGCGCAGTTTCATAGTGATATGGTGAAGTAGGAGGGAGGACGGATTGGGCCCGGGTCTACTTTATCTGCCTTGAAAGAACAGCAAGTAAAAGAACGTCATGCCGAGCGCAGCGAAGCATGACGTTCTGTTGGTTTTCTAATTCAGAAACAAGCCTATTTACTGCTGCGGTAAAGATGCTTCGCTGCGCTCGGCATGACGTTCCACCAGCATGACGTTCTGCTGCATGACGTTCTTCTATACGCTCCCCGAGTACTTCCTCACGGCCCACTCCACCGTCAAAAAGGCCAGAATCACGAAGAAAAGCCACTTCAGATTTATCAAATCCTTCAAGTCTTTCTCGCTGGAAATAACCGGCTTATAATTAGCCTTCTCAATATCCTGGGCCAGTTTATCGAGCTGCGCCGGGTAGTACAGCCGCGAGCCGCTGCGGCGCGACAGCTGCGCCAGCAGGTTGTGGTCGGCCTTCGATTCCAGGGCTTCCAGGGGCTGCGACTGCACCAGCAGCTCGCCGGCATCCTGCTGGGCCTGGCCGCCCAGCGTGGCGCGGGCCTGGTAGCGGTAGAGGCCGGCCGGCAGCGGGCCCAGGTGCAGGGGCGAGCCGTCCTCGGCGTTGGCGAAGGAGAAGCGGCGGGTTTGCTTCTTTTCGTTGGTTAGGGTGAGGTCTATTTTCTGGTTGTAGAGGCGCTCGAAGACGGCGTTATAGGTTTCGGCCCCGAGGGTCACATCGTCCTGGGTGCCGAAAATATCCTGCGTGGGGTACACGTCGAGGCGTTTTTTGTTGGCATTTTGGGTGAGGAGCTGGAGCGTGCGGATGATGAGGCGGTCGTAGGCTTCGGGGCGGTCGTCGTGGGCCACGGCCTCGCTCAGGCGCCACTGCCAGCTGCCATCGGTGAGGAGGGTGGCCTGGCGGCGGTCGGTGGGGCCGCCGAACACCAGCAGCGGCTTTTGGGTGGGCACGCGGCCCACCTGCTGCCAGAGCGCGGCCTCGGCTCCGGCCCCAAGGCGGTAGTCGCCGAAGGGCACCGGCGCGGGCGGGTACTGCGCAAAGCGGCGGACCGATTCCTCGTCGGTGGCGAAACGGGCGAAGCCGGGGTTGGGGCGCGGGGTCACCTCATCGGTCTGCGCCCCCCGGGCCTGAATGGTGAGGCCGGCCCCGAGCTGGTTGTACGCCCCGAGGTCCGATTGCGCCCCCAGAATGTAGAAAGCGGGCGTGCGGCGGGCCTTCACCTGGGCCAGAATTTCGTTGCCCAGCCCGCCCTGGGCTGGCAGCTGGTGCAGAATGGCCACGTCGAAATCGGCCCCGGCCCGCAGTGGGCTCACACCGGGCAGGGCCAGGGTAAGGTCGAAATTGTCGTTGGCCAGAATGGCGGCGCGCAGGGCCTTGAGGTCGGGATGCGGGGCCGCGCCGGCCAGCAGCACGCGCAGCTTGCCCTTCACGATTTCGACGAAGGCCGTGCGCTGGTTGTTCAGCTCGGTAAACTCGCCGGGCTGGGGCACGATGCGGATTTCGTAGCGGCGCTTGCCGGGCGCGGGGGCCATGATTTGGAAGGTGGCTTTTACGCGCCGCCGGCCGGCGGGCAGGGCCACGCGGCGGCTATCGAGCACTTTATTTCCTTCGCGCAGCTCCATCGTGGCCGCGCCACCGGCGTAGCCTTCAAAGCCCAGCTCGGCCTCCATGGGGAATTTATTGCCGCTGAAAGCCACGCGGTTGTAGGTGAGGGCGGTCAGGCGCAGGTCGCGCTTGGGCACGGTGTCGCCCACGGCCACGCTATAAATCGGGAAGCTGAATTCGGAGTAGGCGGGGCTGCGGCCCTGGTTCACGAGGCCGTCGCTGAGGAGCACCACGCCGGCCAGGTTGCGGCCGTCGTAGGTCTCGCGGGTGCCGGCCAGCAGCTGGTCGAGGTCGGTGCTGGGGGCCGAGAAGCGCAGCGAATCGGGCCGGGCCGGGCGGCCGGGCGTGGGCGTGAGGGTGCGGGTTTCGACGGTAAAGCCCCGGCCGCGCAGCGTTTCGGCTAGCCGGGCCAGGCCGGTAGTGGCCTGGCTAAGCACGGCCTTGGGCGTGAACAGCGCTACCGACTGCGAGTTATCGACGGCCAGCACGACTACCGGTTGCTCGGTGTGCGTGGTAGTGGTTTTAACGAACGGCCCCAGCAGCAGGTAGCACAGAAAGCTCACCACGGCGAAGCGTAACGCCGCCAGCCCGTAGTTCAGGCGGCGGCTCCAGGGCACTTTGGCCGAGTATTGCAGGGCCGCGTAGCCGGCTCCGACGAGCAGGCACAGGGGAATGAACCAGGGAGAAAGTTGAGTGGTCAGCAAACGGAAGGCGGGTTGAATCAGGGCCAAAGGTCGGCAGTGTCCGCTACCCCAGTGCTGAAGCGCCGGGCGATGGTCTGAACTACGGGAGTACGTAATTGCTGCTAATATGTCGGCTCTCAAAGGCTTGGCCTTGTAGTGCGCGGTCTGAGTTCAGGTAACGGACTTTTTTGCCCGAGGAAGAACCAAATAAACACACCGGTTTTCCTGAAAAAACTTTACATAATATAAATAAATTAACAAATTTAAATAGATAATAAACAATATTATCTATATTGCATAATATTCGCAAATGTCTAAACTGTTGGTTTTGAATAGGTTCATCCGTCGATACCAGCGAGCAACGGGACTGGCATTGCTCCGAACTGGTAAAGGGTAGCTGAATAATGACTTTGGCTAAAATATTGATTGACAACGTGATTCCTGGTTTTGCCGGGAAGGAGAATTGAAATCTACCCAGTATCAATTTGCCAGTGCTTGCCGCCTGCAACCCGCAGTAGCGGCCGGAAATTTGGAGCCAGCTAGCCATCATGCAGTCCGCATAGGGGTTGCAAAATGGTCACTGCGCGGTGCCTGAAAGCAGGACCGGGCTAGGTGGTGCCAGGCTTGCGGGCATGGTCATGAGGTTGCCCTGGGCGGCCTGATTATTTTTCTTATCGGCACTACCTACTGACCGCGCATGTCCAAGGCGGGCCATTGGGTATGCGTTGCCTGCGCAGGCATTAGCCCCGGTTTAGCGGGGCATTTCCTCCACTTGTTTCTCCCCATATTATGATGTTCCGTTTCTTCTTATTTCGCTACAGCATTCATCATCTGCTGGGTATGGTACTGGCTGCGGGCCTGCTGTCCGTCGCTTCAGCGCAGGCGCAAACCCGCATTTTGTTCGTGGGCAACAGCTTCACCCACGGCTACATTGCGTCGGTCCAAGACTACAACGCGGCTGCCATTACGGACGAAAACTACGGGCAGTCACCATCCAGCCCCCGCTACGAGGGCGATGGTGCGGGGCCCTGGGGCGGGGTGCCGGGCATTTTTAAGAAGTTGACTGATGAGGCGGGGCTGAATTACGAAGTGCATATCGAAGCCATCAACGGCGTCTCGCTTCAATACCATTACGACAATGCGTTGTCCGTTATTCAGCAGGGGAGGGGCTGGGACCGGGTGGTATTGCAGGAGCTTAGTACGAAACCCTTACCGGCGAGCCGAGGGGGAGACATCACGGCTTTTTTCAATTCCTCCACGCTGCTGGAGCAGGCGGTGCATGCCGTGAACCCGGCGGCGAAAATCTACCTGTACGAAACCTGGTCCCGGGCCGACCTGACGTATCCGTCCGGCCAGCCGTACTCGGGCCAGCCCATCGAGACGATGGGCAATGACCTGCACGCCGGCTATTACCAGGCACTGGCCCAAAACACCCGGCTGGAAGCCGTGGTGCCAGCGGGCGATGCCTGGTTGCGGGCCATTCAGGCGGGCGTGGCCATGCGCAACCCGTATAGCCCCACCGCCGACAAGTTCGACCTGTGGTCTAATAACTTTCACGCCAGCCAGTGGGGTTCTTACCTCAACGCCAACGTGTTATTTTACCAAATAAGTGGGGTAGACCCGCGCATCCTGGGCGCTGCCGAGCAAGCCGCCGCCGATATGGGCATCTCCCAGACCGAAGCCGTGGCTTTGCAGCAGATAGCCTACGAGCAAGTGAGTGGTACGACTCCTCCAGCGCAGTACACGCTCACGGTTATCACCTCCGGCAGCGGCTCGGTGGCCAAAAACCCCGCGCAGGGGCCTTATAACAGCGGCTCGAACGTAAGCCTGACGGCCACGCCCGGCGCGGGCTACCAGTTCAGCAACTGGGGCGGCGACGCCTCGGGCAGTACCAACCCGCTGACGGTGAACATGACCAGCAACAAGACCATTACGGCCACCTTCACGGCCGTCCTGACCCAGCAGGTAACCAGTTTTACGCTGGTGAACGCCACGACCAACGCCGATATTCAGACGCTGACCAGCGGGGCCATGCTGAACCTGGCCACGCTGCCCACGCGCAACCTGAATATTCGGGCCAACACCAACCCGGCTACCGTGGGCAGCGTCGTCTTTAACCTAAGCGGGGCCGCCACCCAGAACCAGACCGATGCTGCCTCTCCCTACGCCCTGTTTCTGGACAATGGTGGGGTATATAATTCCTGGACCCCGCCCGTGGGCAGCTACACGTTACTGGCTACGCCCTACACCACCGGCGGCGGTACCGGCCAGACGTTCTATCGGGGCATCAACGTGAACGGGGGGGCGCTAACGCTCGACGGGCAAAGCTGGGTGGGCAGCAGCGGGGCGGCCAACTTCCAAAT
>JAYULN010000690.1:0-17755 GCA_043763525.1 Hymenobacter sp. | reverse complement strand
ACGCACTGATTGCGCCTCCGCTTCAGCAAGAGACTTCAGCTGCTTCAGCAAAGGCCCTTTCCAAGCAATCAGTCAAGGTGGTGCGTAACAGCAGTTATTTATTTATCCGGTTTGCAAGGTTGTCCGCGTTGTTGGCTAGAAGCCGCAAACCGCCAGGGCCAACGCTACTCCTGCTGCCGATGACCACCACGGCCCAGAGGCCACGAAAGGCACGGACCCGTTTCCCCGCCATTCAAATGCTGCCACGGCCTAAGTGGAGCAGGTTGCCTCAACGCTTCACCCCCACGGAGTTTTTAATTTTTCCTATACCACAATATCCTTTTCCTATCCCCGTTCCACGGCCAAATTATCCCCCTCATCCCCCCACCGCCTTATGGCAAAAGCCACCAATGCCCTCACCCAGGGCCTCTCCGGCAAGGTTACCGGCCTCGTCTTCCGCCAGAATGCCAATGGCACCGTCTCCGTCGGCGATGCGCCCCGACCCTCTTCCAAGGCCCCCACGGCCGGGATGCTGGCCCAGCGCCAGCGCTTCCAGCAGGCCGCCTTCTACGGCCGCGCCGTGCAGCAGGACCCCGCCCAAAAAGCCGCTTACGAAACCGGGGTCGATGTCAACACCCAATCAGCCTACACCGTCGCTGTCGCCGACTACCTCAACGCCCCCGACATCCGCAACGTCGACTTCTCCGCCTACCGTGGCATCATCGGCGATGCCATCGTCATCCAGGCCACCGATGACTTCGCCATCCACCACGTCCACGTCCGTATCCAGAACCCCGACGGCACCCTCGTCGAAGAAGGCGATGCCACCGCCGACCCCGCCGGCTATACCCACCGCTACGCCGCCACCGCCAAAAATGCCTCGCTTGCCGGCGATAAAATCATCGTCACCGCCTTCGATAATCCCGGCAACGAAGCCACAGAGCAAATAACCCTCTAGCTCGGCCCCGCCCCGCCAAGGTGCAACTTCTTGCGCGCTGCCTACTCCAGGCCGGGTCTATACGCACTGTACACCTACTGTACACCTACTGTACACGCTCCCTGCCACCCCAACCAGCCCGGCCGCTTCGATAAATTCTATTTCTTCCGTTCTGCCGTCTGTCACCCTCATTTCCCGGCCTCGTTGCTCCCGCAGCGGGGCCGTTGCGTTTGCCCCGCACCATCCCGGCCAAGCCCTGGCACCAAACCAGCCCACAACGGCATACGCCGGTAGCTGCCTCCCCGCTCCGCCGAAGATGGGCCGGGAGCAGAGCTATTACAGCGGTTCTCAGGTTGGTGTACAGTTTGTGTGGCTCTTCTTTTCTTTTGGAAGAGGGTTGGGGGTGAGGCTGCCCGGTTGCGCCGTGTACACGAATCTGATAACTACTCCAGGCACTGCCAAAACCCTTGCTGCGCCTTGCTGGGGTCATCTCATCGAGCCAGCCGGTTGCTGGTAGTGCCCGCGCTTCATTGCTTCACCATCTTTGCGCGATAATCTCGTGGTTGGCTCTATTCGGATTTGGGGAGCCAGCCTTTTTCTACCCGAAGATAAACATGAAAGCAGTACGCTTGCAAAAAGGAATGTTGGCGACCGGGCTGGTGGTTGCGACGATGCTCACCGCCCTTCGCCCCCTGCCCCTCGAAGAAGGACTGATACAGCGCATTGCCCGCCAGCTGGGCGAGTTTTATACCGCTGCCCGCCAGGAAAAGGTCTACCTGCACCTCGACCGCCCGGTGTACGCCACCGGCGAAACCATTTGGTTCAGCGCTTACATAGTGGATGCCAGCCAGCACCGGCTCGATTCCCTCAGCTCGGTACTGCACGTCGATTTGGTGTCGGCGGAACACCAGGTGGTGGCCCGCCGCACCCTGCGCCTGCAAGGCGGCCGGGCCAGCGGCGACCTCGACATTGCCGACTCGCTGGCCGCCGGTACCTACGTGCTGCGCGCCTACACCAGTTGGATGCGCAACGCGGGCGAGGGGTTCATTTACAGCCGCCGGCTGAGCGTGTGGCCCGCCTCGCCGCTGGGCCCGCCCGATAACCCCATGAGCAATGCCGGGGCCGCCGCCCGCGCCAAAGGCCAGGCTTCCAGCCTCCGGCCCGATATCCAGTTTTTCCCCGAAGGCGGCTACCTCGTGGAGGGCCTGCCCGCCGTGGTGGCCTGCAAAGCCACCGATGCCACCGGCCACGGCCTGAGCGTGCGCGGCCAGATTCTCAATGCCCAGAATGCCGTGGTGGTGCCCGCCTTCAGTAGCCGCCACGCGGGCATGGGGCGGTTCTCGTTCGTGCCCGGCGCGGGCCAGCGCTACCACGCCCACTTCGCCTTGCCCGACGGCACGGCCGCCGATTACCCGCTGCCCGCCGTGCAGGCCAGCGGCTATAGCCTGCACGTAGCCGAAACTGCCGCCGACTTCCTGGTGGAGGCCCGCTACCGGGGCGTGGGCGGGGCAGCCGCGCCGGGCCCGGTGCAGCTGTTCACGCAGGTGCGCGGCGTGGGGGCCTATCCGGGGCCACGCGCGCTGGTTGGCGAGGTGCCCGCCGCGTGGCGCATGCCGAAGAAAAACTACCCCAACGGCATCGTGCATTTCACGCTCTTCGACGCGCAGGGCACGCCGCAGTGCGAGCGGCTGGCCTTCGGGCAGAATGGCCCGGCCGCGCTGCGCGTAACCCTGGTGGCCGACCAGCCCAGCTACGGGGCCCATGCGCCGGTGCAGCTTACGGTGCGCGTGGCCGATGCGGCCGGCCAGCCCGTGGCCGCCAACCTTTCGGTGGCCGTGAGCGATGCCGGCCTGAGTGCGCTCGACCCCACGGCCGAAACCATTGCCTCGAACCTGCTCCTGACTTCGGACCTGGCGGGCTACGTCGAAAACCCTGGCTACTACTTCCGCGAGCAGTCGGCGGCCACCAACCTGGCGCTGGACGACCTGCTGCTGACCCAGGGCTGGCGGCGCTTTGTGTGGAAAAGTGTGCTGGCCGGGCAGGCTCCGACGATTATTTTCCCCATCGAGCAAAGCATCGGCCTGGCCGGGCAAGTAGTGAGCGAGCACGGCAGCCGCCCCATTCCCAACAGCCAGCTCACCTTCCTGCAAACGCGGCCCGCCAAAAACATCACCACCGGCAACACCGACGGGCAGGGGCGGTTCAATTTCGTCGGCTTTCCGATGGGCGATACGGCCGTTATCACCCTCCAGGCACGGCGGGCGCAGGGCGGCAGCAACGTGTTTATCCGGCCCGACGACGGCCCCACGCCCGACCGCCGGCCCGTGCCCGCGCTGCCGGCGCTGGCGGCCGCGCCGCCCGGCGTGGCCAGCTTCGTGCGCCGCAGCCGCCAGGCCCAGGCCGCCGACCTCGACCTGCACCCCGAAAAAGCCGTGCGCAACATCAACCTGAGCAACGTGTCGGTAACGGCCAAGCGCGAAGCCGTGCCCAAAGACGACCCGCGCCGCCTGTACGGGGCCACGGGCGGCACGGTGGTCGACTTCGCCAACAACCCGTCGGCCCAGTCGGGCCTGACGGTATTGCAGGTGTTGCAGGGCCGGGTAGCGGGCCTCACCATCAGTGGCAACCCGCCCAACATGTCGGTCCAAATTCGGGGGCAGGGCACACCAGTGTTTATTCTGGACGGCATGAAGGTCGATGTCGATGTCATCAGCAACCTTTCCTCGGTTGATATTGAGTCGGTGGAAGTATTCAAAGGGGCCGAGGCGGCCATTTTTGGCAGTACCGGCGGGGCCATTGCCATCTACACCAAGCGGGCCAACCGCAACTACAAGGGGGCCGACCGGGCCCCGGCCCCCGGCATTGCCACGGTGCGGCTGCCCGGCTTTTACCCGGCCCGCGAATTTTACCAGCCCCGCTACAACGCCCTGCTCACCAACCCGCCCGCCGACCCGCGCACCAGCACCCTGTACTGGAACCCCGCCGTGCGCACCAACGCCAAGGGCGAAGCCGAGCTGCACTTCTTCACCGCCGATGGCAGCGGTACCTTCCAGGCCGTGGCCGAGGGCCTGGGCGCGGCCGGCCAGCCGGCACTGGGCACGGGCACGGTAGTGGTGCGGGGGAAGTAAGATTTGTGGTCTTTGTTAACTCAGCGCCCCGCCGGATAGCCGCGTGGCTGCCGAAACTCTGGCACCCGTCAAGGCCTAGAACAATTGCGTGCATAGAATTTTGCTGTTTAGCGAGGAGGCGTTGAAAGAAAATGCTTTCAGAAGCGGTTTTTTTGCCGGAACATTACCTTTTCAAACCCGAAAAGGTGCGCGTGCCGCTGGCATAGTTCCGTCTTTACCCTTCTTGCCTACTACTGCATGAATAAGCTCGCTACAATTGATTACATCGTTTTTTTTGTCTATTTCCTGATTGTAGCCAGCTACGGCATCTGGGTGTACCGGCGCAAAACCGGCCACGACGGCACCCTGGAGGGCGATTCCAAAGACTACTTCCTGGCCGAGGGCTCGCTCACGTGGTGGGCCATCGGCTCGTCGCTCATTGCCTCCAACATCTCGGCCGAGCAGTTCGTGGGCATGTCGGGCTCGGGCTTCAAAATGGGCCTGGCCATTGCCACCTACGAGTGGATGGCCGCCCTCACGCTCATTGTGGTGGCCGTGTTCTTCATTCCGGTGTACCTGAAGAACCGCATTTTTACGATGCCGCAGTTCCTCAGCCAGCGCTACAACGGCACCGTGGCCATGATTATGGCCCTGTTCTGGCTGGCGCTGTACGTGGTGGTCAACCTCACCGCCATTCTCTACCTCGGGGCCATTGCCGTGAGCAGTATTTCGGGCCTCAACCTGACCTTCTGCATGTACGCGCTGGCCGGTTTTGCCGTCGTCATCACCCTGGGCGGCATGAAGGTGATTGGCTTCACCGACGTGATTCAGGTGTTCTTCCTGATTCTGGGCGGCCTGGCCACCACCTACCTGGCCCTGAACCTGGTAGCCGAGCACAACGGCACTTCGGGCGTGCTCAACGGCTTCAACCTGATGACCGCGCAGGCCGGCGACCATTTCCAGATGATTTTCAAGCGCGACAACCCCAACTACATGGATTTGCCGGGCCTCACGGTGCTTATCGGCGGCATGTGGATTGTGAACCTCAACTACTGGGGCTGCAACCAATACATCACCCAGCGGGCGTTGGGAGCCGATTTGCCCACGGCCCGCGCCGGCATCCTGTTCGCCGCTTTCCTCAAACTGCTCATGCCCGTGATTGTGGTGCTGCCCGGCATCGCGGCCTACGTACTCTATAAGCAAGACGTGTTCAGCGGCGAGATGATGCAGAACGGCGAGCTGAACCCCGACCGTGCCTATCCGGTGCTGCTCAACATCCTGCCCGTGGGCCTCAAGGGCCTGTCGTTTGCCGCCCTCACGGCGGCGGTGGTGGCCTCGCTGGCCGGCAAGGCCAATAGCATCGCCACCATTTTCACGCTCGACGTGTACAAGAAAGTCATCAACCCCACCGCTTCGGAAAAGACGCTGGTGGCCACCGGCAAAATCGCCGTCGTGGTGGCCATGATTCTGGGCGTGATTATCGCGCCGCACCTGGGCATCGACAAAAAGGGCGGTTTTCAGTACATTCAGGAGTACACGGGCTTTGTGTCGCCGGGTATTTTTGCCATGTTTATCCTGGGTTTTTTCTGGAAGAAAACGACCTCCACGGCGGCCCTGTTTGCCACCATCGGCGGCTTCATCCTGTCGGTTATCTTCAAGTTTCTGCCGGGCTACGCCGACCTTTCCTTCCTGGCCCCGTTCGGCTTCGCGGTGAAGAATGCGGCGGGCGTGTACGAAATCCCGTTCATCGACCGCATGGGTTTTGTATTCGCCATCTGCGTGATAATGATGGTCATCATCAGCCTGTATGAAACCAGCCGGGGTGTGAAAACCCAAGGCCTGGAAATCGACCGCAGCATGTTCAAAACCACGCGCGGCTTTGCCATTGGCACCATGGTCGTGCTGGTTATCGTCACCACGCTCTACACCATTTACTGGTAGTTTCGACGGCTCTTCGCTCGCTTATCCTCGTCTCAAAATGGCTTGTGAAAATCGAGCGGGTGTAGAGACGCATACTTGCGTCTCGTCGTTGAACGAAATCGCCTGGCTAATACCCCCGCAAGCCGTTCAACGACGAGACGCAAGTATGCGTCTCTACCTCTGCAATCCACTTCTTGACGAGCATCGCTGCCCATGAAACTCTTTCGCTACGGCCCGCCCGGCCGGGAAAAACCGGGTATCATGCGCGGCGAGCAGCGCCACGACGTGGCCGCGTTTGGCGAGGATTACGACGAGACTTTTTTTGCGAATGACGGACTGCGGCGGCTGGCTGAATTCGTGCGGGCCCACGCCGGCAGCCTGCCCCTGGTGGCGGCTACCGAGCGCCTGGGGCCGCCCGTGGCCCGGCCCTCCAAAATCGTGTGCATCGGCCTGAACTACTCCGACCACGCCCGCGAAATGGGCCTGCCGCTGCCCACCGAGCCGGTCATTTTCCTGAAATCGACCTCCGCGCTGGTGGGCCCGAACGACGGCATTATCATCCCCCGAAACTCGGTGAAAACTGACTGGGAGGCCGAGCTGGCCGTGGTAATTGGTCGGCGGGCTGCCTACGTAACCGAAGCCGAAGCCAGCGCCTGCATTGCCGGCTACGCGCTGCACAACGACGTGTCGGAGCGCGAGTTTCAGCTGGAGCGCGGCGGCACCTGGACCAAGGGCAAGGGCTGCGACACCTTCGCGCCGCTGGGCCCCGTGCTGGCCACGCCCGACGAGCTGGGCGATGTCGCCAACCTGCGCATCTGGCTGACGGTGAATGGCCAGCCCCGGCAGCACGGCACCACCGCCAACCAGATTTTTAAGGTGCCCTTCCTGATTTCCTACGTCAGCCAGTTCATGAGCCTGCTGCCCGGCGACGTGATTTCGACCGGCAGCCCGGCGGGCGTGGGCATGGGCCTCAAGCCCCCGCAGTACCTGCAACCCGGTGATGTGGTCGAGCTGGGCATTGATGGCCTGGGCACCGCACGCCAGGTGGTACGGGCTTTTGCATAGCCCGCATTCCGTAGTCAAAATGTGCTGTAGCCGCCGTTAAACTGCAGACTCGCCGGCCAGCGGCAAGCTGGCCACCAGCAGGGCGTAGCCGCCCAGCAGCTTACTGAACCGGAACTTCGATGACATGGGTGCGGAAATCCTTGAAGAGCCGGGTCATGTATTCCGGGTCGGGCTCGGCCAGGGCCAGGTGTTGCAGCGTGGCCCGCTTGGGGGCGTAGTGGCGCGAGGGCAGCTGCTCGAACTGCCGGCGCTGGGCGGCGGGCAGCGCGGCCAGGTCGAGTACCGTGTGGTCGCCCCACACGTCAGGGTCCATCTTTTTGAGCTGGGCCTCGGGCGAAATCAGAAAGTTGATGACCAGCAGGGCGGCCTCGGGGTGCTGGCTGCCGCACACCACGCCCAGGTAGTGCGATTTGCGGATGGTGCCAGGGGCCGGCACGTAGGCGCGGGTGGTGGCCGGAAACACGCCCTGGTTCACCTTGTTATCCACCTCGGTATCGTTGTTCGAGAAGGTGAAGGCCAGCTCGCCGTTGGCAAACAGCTGGTGCAACTGGGGCAGCTGCTCCGGGAAAGTCGCCCCCTGTTTCCAGAAGTAGAGGCGGCTGCTGTTAATCTGCTTCCAGAGCTCATTCGACCACTTCGTATACACCGCTTCGCGGAACTTGCCCTGGAACAATCTGGGGTCGCCGGCCAGCGCCATCATCCACGATTTCAGTAGGGTCATGCCCGTAAACTCGTTCGGAATGGTGAACTGGCCGGGGTGCAGCCGCAGAAAGGCCGGCAGCTCGGCAAACGAGCGGGGCGGCTGCGAAACCCTGGCCGAATCGTAAATAAATTTGAACTGCACGTTGCCCCAGGGGCATTCCATGCCCGCCACCGGCTGCTGAAAATCGGTGTTGATGAACGGATTTTGCAGGTCGAGCAGCGGGGCGTTGGGCAGCTTGCCCACGAAGGGGCCGAGCAGGGCGTTCACCTGCCGTAGCTGGTAAAAGGTTTCGTCGTTTATCCACACCATATCGGCCTCGCTGGCCTGGCCGGCCTGCTGCTCGGCGGCCAGGGTTTGCACCAGGCTGGCTCCCTGGCTGGCCGCAATTTCGAGGTCGATGCCGTAGCGGCGCTTCACCTCGGGCTTCACGTAGGTGGCCATGTAGCGGTTGATGAGCGGGTCGCCCATCCACATCAGCATGTTCACTGGCTGGTTGCGGCCCCGGCCCTCAATTTGCGGCCAGGTTTGGGCCAGCGTCTGCGCGGGTGTGCGCGGCGGCTTGCCGCCACAGCCCCCCAGCAGGGCCAGGGGGATAAGAAGCAGGAAAAGTGTTTCTGTCATTGTTGATAAACAAGAACGTCATGCGGAACGAAGTCGAAGCATCTCTGCCTCAATAGTAACGGATGTTACGCCGTGCCGTGGTTTAAGCGCCGCTGGGGTTGTAGCGCGAACTGTGTCGTTCGCGTCCCCGTGCCGTTCAGGCGGCTTTCCTGGCGCGGGGACGCGAACGACACCGTTCGCGCTACAACCTGCCGCGTAACAGCAGATAGTAAGTAACGCTAAACCAACGAAGCGGCAGCGTTGCTGCGGCTCTGCTCCGCATGAGGGTCCTTCTTGGTTAGGACTTACGCAAAACATTGCTTTTTAGCCCCAGCGGGTACGACCCCGCTGGGGCTATTCGATGCCTTGGTGCGTAAGTCCTACAGCAGTTTCCAAGGTAGTGTACGTGCCCCGGTCGGACGGCGGAGCCGTCGGACCGGTTGTCGTTTGCACCGCCTTGGAAACTGCTCTATTTCATCGTAGCAGAGCGCCTCACAGTTGTTTGTTGCAATGCGGCAGTTCAGCGTAAATCAAAGCCGCTGCTGGGCCGGACGGAACTCGGGGCTATTTCTGATAATTTGGTATGCGGCGCTGGTGTTCGCCTCACTCCCTAATTCACCTGTTCCGGCGCACTTTCCAGCAACTCGTTTTGCCACAGCAGCGGCTCATCGGCAATAGGGTAGGGGGTGCCGTGCCGAATGGTCTGGAACACGGATTCGAACAAACCGAGGTAGTTGCCGGGCGCGGCAGCATCGGGCGTGGTGGCGCGGCTGCCATCGGGCGTAGCCAGCGTGAGGCGGCCTTCCTGGCCGGGCAGTTCGTGGCCGTAGTCGGGGGCCAGGGGCGAGAGGCCGGTCCGCAATTGGGCTTCCTGCGCGTCGGTGCGGGCTTTTTGGTAGCTGCCCAGGGTACCGTGCAGCACGTAGGCGGGGCCGGGGGCGGCCACCAGCAGGCTGCTGGTCAGCCACACATTCAGGCCCTGGGGGTAGCGCAGGTGCAGCGAAAAAAAATCATCAACCTGGGTGCCGGGACGGTTGTGGCCGACCGTTTTGTGGGCGCTCAGCGGCTGTCCAAACAGGCTGATGGCCTGGTCGATGAGGTGCGGCCCCAAGTCGTAGAGCAGGCCGCTGCCGGGGCCGGGCTCCTCCTTGAATTTCTTCACGTTCAGGGCCGGCTTGTAGCGGTCGAAGCGGAAATGGGCTTCGATGAGTTGGCCCAGCTGCCCGCTGGCCAGCACGCGCCGCACGGCCCCAAAGTCGCTGTCCCAGCGGCGGTTTTGGTAGGCCAGCAGGTGGCGGCCCTGCTGCCGGGCCAGGGCCAGCAGGGCCCGCAGCTGAGCCACGGAGGTGGCCACGGGCTTTTCGAGCAGCACGTGCTTGCCGGCCCGCAGCGCCTGGCCGGCCAGCTCGCAATGAGTGCTGCTGGGCGTGTTCACCACCACCAGCTCGATGGCAGGGGCGGCCAGCAGCTCGGCCACGCTGGGGTAGCTGCGAATGCCGGGGTAGTCGCGGTGCATGCGCTGCTCGGTGCGCTCGGCCACGGCCAGCAGCTCGAAGCCGGGGTGCGCCGCGAGAAAAGGGGCCTGAAACAGCTTGCCCGACATGCCGTAGGCCAGCAGCGCGGTGCCAATGGGAGCAGGATTCATGGGGCAAAGGAAAGTAGTGAGGCGGCAATGGTGGCCCGGTGCCGCCGTAGCCGGGGCACCCACCAGCGGCGGCCGACCTACGCGGGCTCAGCACCGGGAAGTGGGATAATACGAGGGCATGAAAATGGATGCTGCTTAGAAAATTGTTGATAATCAACAGGTATCATTCCCTAATGGCTTGGTCTGGCAATTTGCTTTTTTGATTCTGCCTAACTTGTACCGGGTTTTTAGCGCAGCGCCAGGCACTATACTTCGCAGTTGGCGTTTGCGTTGAAAAAGTAGCCCGCCGGGCCGGGGTCGCGTCGTTTCTTACGAGCGGCGGGCCGGTTTGGGCCAAGTCATTATCCTATTCACGAAGTGCGGGGGCGGCCCGCGGCTGCCGAGCTAGCCCAAAGTTGATTCTATCATTCTCTATGAAACAAGTAGTTATCTTGATTGCGTGGTTGGGCGTGCTGGCGAGCGGCGCATCGGTAACCCAGGCCCAGGCCCAGGCCCAGGCCCAGACCAAAGCCACCGCCCCGGCCGCTGCCACCGCTCCGGCCGCGCCGCGCTACCAGCCCGGCAAGCTCTCGACCGACCCCGCCCAGTACATCACCGATGCGCAGGCCATGATGGCGAGCACCAACGTGGCCGCCGCCCGTGCCGTGGCCGTGCGCCTAAAGGAGCAGTGGATTTCGGGCCGCATCAGCACCGCGCAGCAAACCCGCATCGTGGCCATTTCGCAAACCATGCTGGCCAAGCGGTTTCGGCCCCGACCGCACTTTGAGGCGCTGTTTGGGGCCGTGGTGGGCGGCGTGACTAGGGCTAAGCTCAGCGCCCCGCAGCTGGAGCAGTACCTCGACGTGCTGGCCCAAACCCTGGAAAAAGAGATTCCCCAGGAAACTGAGAAATTCCTGTTCAGCACCAACCGCTTCTTCAACGGCGGCTACCTGTACCGCTCGGGCTACAATACGCTGCGGGCCATTGGCGGCACCGTGTCGTTTGCCTACTCGCCCATTGCCGCGCCGGCTTCCAACCTCGAATTTGGAGCCCCGGCCCCCGCGCCCAAAGCGGAGCCGCTGCCCGCCGCCAGGCAGGCCGCCAAAAAGCCGGTGGCCGCCGCCCCTAAACCCGCTCCCAAGAAGAAAAAAGCCAGCAGCAGCGGCTGGGATTCGGCCGATTTGTGGTCGTCGCCCTCGGGCGGGGGCTGGGGCGATGCCGACGACGGCTGGGGCACCCCCGCGAAAAAGAAGGCTCCGGCCAAAAAGTCCGGGGCTAAAGCGGCCACTGCCAAAGCCGCGCCCGCCAAGGCCGCCGCGCCCGTGGTGAAATCCTCCGATTTCGACTCGCCCACGGCATCGTTCACGCCCTCGGCGCTGCCCTACGACGACTATCAGGCCCCGCCCGCCCGTGGCGCGGTCATCGTGCTGAAGGACGCCGATTTGTTCCTGGCCGCCAGCGGCGACTCGGTATTTCTGCGGAAGGTGAGCGGCTCGGCCGTGCCCAATTCCACCCGCTTCATTGCCACGAGCGGGCAGTTTGTGTGGTCCCTCAAAACCAATTTGGTGACGGCTGACATCGCCGGCTTCGACTTCGACATGACCAAGGCCGAGTTCACGGCCCAGCCCGTTACGCTCACCTATCCTTACCTGCTGGAAGCCCCCGTGAAAGGGGCCCTCAGCTACAAGAGCACCCGCCGCCGGCCGGGCACGACCGACACCGGCTACCCGCGCTTCATCTCCCTCACCAACGATGCCCGCATCAAGAACCTGGGCGAAAACATTCAGTACCGGGGCGGCCTCTCGATGTCCGGCGGCAAGGTGCTGAGCGCCGCGCTCGACGGCTCGCCGTCCAATTTCATTGTGAGCCTCGATGGCAAACCCAAGTTCAAGGCCACGTCGAAGGCCTACGTGCTGGGCGACTCGCTCATCACGGCCAGCCGGGCCGCCGTTACCATTTATGAGGGGGCGAAAGATTCGGTGACCCACCCCGGCGCGCAGCTCAAATACTCGAAAGCCAAGCAGCAGCTGAAGCTGGCCCGCGAGGAAGGCCTGTACAAAACCACGCCCTACAGCGACTCCTACCACCAACTCGATATCCGCACGGAGGCCCTGACCTGGAACCTGCGCCAGCCCACCATCGACTTCGCGGTGCTGTCGTCGAAGAACCAGCAAACGGCTGATTTCGAGAGCAAGGAGTTCTTCACCAACAACCGCTACCAGCAGCTCAAAAGCATCAACCGGCTGCACCCGCTGCAAATGCTAGTGGGCTACAGCCAGGCCCACGACAACGTGAAGACGCTGAACGTGACCGACCTGGCCACCGACCTGAAAACCTCCGAAGCCAACATGCGCAGCGCCATGGCGGGCCTGGCCCGCGACGGCTACGTGCAGTGGAGCTCGCAAACCGGCGAGGTAACCATTTTGCCCAAGGGCGCGCACTACGTGGCCTCGGCCCGCGACCGCAAGGACTACGACCACATCGCCATCAAGTCCTTGTCGGGCTCGGGCCGCAACGCCACCCTCAACCTGAACACCAACGAACTGCTGGTGCGCGGCGTGGACCGCTTCAACTTTTCCGACGACTCGGCCACCGTGTTCGTGCGGCCCGACAGCGCCATTATCCGCATCCAGAAAAACCGCAACATCAAATTTCGGGGCACGGTAGTGGCCTCGGCCATGCGCTTCAAGGGGCGCGAATTCCTGTTCGATTACGACGGGTTTTACGTGGATATGGCCAAGATTGACTCCATCGTAATCCGCAGCCAGAGCAAGCAAACCGGCAAGGGAGTTCCCAAGCGGGCCGATTTTGCCCTCACCAACAAGGGTAACGTCTCTACCGGCCGCCTCTACCTCAACGACCCCAGGAACAAGTCGGGCCGCAAAAAGAAGGGCCAGTACCCGTCCTTCGACTCGAAGAGCGGGGGCAACGTGTACTTCGGCAAGCAGGACGTGCTGGGCGGAGCCTACGACTCGACGCTGGTGTTCGACATTCCGCCCTTCAAGCTCGACTCCCTCAACAGCCTGGGCAAGTCGGCCACGGGGTTCGATGGCACGTTCCGCAGCGGCGGCATCGTGCCCGACCTCAAAACCAAGCTCACCGTGCAGCAGGACGGTTCGCTGGGTTTCATGTACGACGTGCCGAAGGACGGTTTTCCGCTGTATAAGGGCCGGGGCCGGGTGTTCGACAAGATTAAGCTGAACGGCAAGGGCCTGCAATCGTCGGGCAGCATCACCTACCAAACCGGCACGTTCGTGTCCGATGCCTTCGTGTACTACCGCGACTCGGTGGTGACGGTGGGGCGCACGGCCACGATTGCCGCTAAAAAGGCCGATGGCGTGGACCTTCCCAAAATGAACCTGCCCCCCGGCTACCTCATGAACTGGAACGTGCGCCAGGACTCGATGTACCTCACCACGCCGCGCAACGGCGAGGCGTTCCGCCTCTACTCCACGGCCAACCAGAAGGCCAAAAGCGTGGCCTCGTACAACTTCAAGGGCACGGCCCTGCTCACGCCCAAGGGCCTGGGCGGCGATGGCCGCCTCGATGGTCCGCAGTCCTACATCAAGTCGCCCAAGTTCAAGTTTAAAACCGATAGCTACTCGGGCACCAAGGCCACCGTCAACATCAAGTCGGCCGAGGCCAACAAGCCCGCCCTCACCGCCAACGAAGTCGATTTCGACTACAACCTGAAGAAAGGCTACGCCGATTTCAAGCGCCAGGAGGGCAGCAAGGCCAGCATCGAGCTGCCCTACTCGAAGTTCCGGACCACGCTCAGCGGTGGGCACTGGGACTTTAAGAAGCAGCAGGTGCAGCTGCGCGTGGCCGCCAACGCCGACTCCACCAAGTCGTACTTCTACACCACCAACCCCGACCAGCAGGGCCTGCGGTTCCGGGCTTCGAGCGGGGTGTACGACCTGGCCAAGTACCGCATGCAGGTGGGCGGCGTGCCCTACATCGCCGCCGCCGATGCCTGGATTGTGCCCGACTCGGGCCGCGTCAGCATTCTGGCCAACGGCCGCATTCAGCGCTTCAAGAACGCGGGCGTGGTGCTCGATTCGCTGGCCAAGTTCCACAAGCTGACCAAGGGCAGCGTGGCGGTGCTCTCGAAAGTGGCCTTCACCGGCGATGCCCAGTACGTCATCAAAACCGCCCGCGACTCGGTGGTCCTGCGCTTCTCGAACTTCGAACCCGACCCGGCCTTCCTGTTTGCCAGCTCCGACAAGGGCGGCAAGGGCCTGCTGCGCCGCCGCCAGGTGAACGAGGACGGCAGCGTGGCCCAGGGCCCGGCCACCGTGGCCACGGCCGTGGTCACGGCCGCCACCAAGTTTCAGCTGCTGCCCCGCATCGGCTACCGGGGCAACGTGCAGCTGAACTCGCGCCGGCGTGGCTTTGCCTTTGACGGGCAGGCGCAGCTGCAGTTTGGCAAGGAGCGCGCCGCCGCCGCGTGGGTGGCCCTGAAGGACTCCATCGACCCCAAAAACTTTAAGCTAAACCTCAAGGACATCAAGGCCGAGGACGGCACCCCGCTCGTGACGGGCCTGTTCCTCTCGGATGAGCGCAACAAAATTTACCCGCTCTACGCCGCCACCGTGCCCAGCCCCACCGACATCGCCCTGTTCAAAGTGGACGGCGACCTGCGCTACGACCCCAAAAAGGCCGTGTACAGCATCTCGCGCAACGACCCCACCGACGTGAATGCCTACGAGGGCGCGGCCCTCACCTACACCGACTCCACCAACCGCCTCACCTTCCGGGGCCCGATGACGTTCATTACCTCCAACAAGGACTATAAGATGGTGGCCAGCGGCGTGGGTACCGCCAACCCCGACAGCGCCCGCTACGCCGTGGATGCCTTGCTGGCCATCGACATCAACATGCCGCCCAAGGCCGTGGAGGTGATGGGGGCCGAGCTGGTACGCGTCACCAAGGGCTCGCCCGAAGCCCAGGACGGCTCTACCAACGAGCTGTATAAGCTGGCCCAGTTTGCCGGCGACAAGGGCGTCGAAGCCTATGCCATGCGCAAAGGCGCGGCCGACCCGCTGGCCCGGCTCTCGCCCAAGCTGGCCAACCACACCCTGCTGCTGAGCAAGGTGGACCTGCGCTGGAACGAGAAGCGGCACGCCTGGTACTCGGTGGGCAAAATTGGCCTGGCCGGCGTGGGCAAGCAGTCCCTCAACGCCCTGGTTGATGGCCTCGTGGAAATTCGCCGCGAGGAAGGGGCCGACGTGGTGGAGATTTACCTTGAGCCCGACCCCCAGATGTTCTACTATCTCAAGTACGCCAAGAACCTGCTGCTGGCGAAGTCGCAGAGCGAGAACTTCGACAACGAAATCAGCGCCAAGGCCAAGTACGACTACAACACGGCCACCACCTACGGGGCCTTTTTGGGTGAGCTGAGCGACATCGACGGGTTCCGCTCGCACTTCCAGAAAGACTACCTGGGCAAAACCGGCAAGCTGGCCGCCCGCCCCGCCGCCCCGGCTCCCGCCGATACCCCCGATACCCCCGACAACCCCGACGACAAAAAGGGCCAGAAGAAAAAGGGCAAGGCCGACGATGCCTCCGGCAGCAGCGACCCCAGCGCCGAGCCCGCCGCCGCCGATGCCGCCCCCGAACCCGCCAAAAAGAAGAAAAAGGCCAAAGCCAACGACCCCTTCGGCGACGGCGTGATGGACGACCCCACCGCCGCCCCCGAGCCCGCCAAAAAGAAGGAAAAAACCAAGGGAAAAGCCGCCGACACCCCCGCCCCGGTCGATGCCCCCGCCCCGGAGCCCGCCAAGGGGAAAACGAAAACCAAAGCCGCCGAGCCGGCCACTACCCCCGCGACTACTCCCGCCGAACCTGCCCCCGACCCGGCCGCCGACAAAAAGGAGGCCGCCCGCCTCGCCAAGGAAGCCGAACGGCTGAAAAAGGAGGAGGAGAAGCAGAAGAAGGAAGAGGAAAAGAAGAAAAAGAAGAAGACCAACGACCCCTTCGGCGACAGCTGAAACCGGTGAACGAAACTCCCCTCCTTGCAAAGGAGGGGAGTTTTCGCGTAGCGAAAACGGGGGTGGTAAACTCGTTGCCCGACACCCGAACGATGCTCAACGAACTGTTCGCCCATCGTGCAACGAGCTTCCCACCCCAATTTTGCTTTCAGCACAATATCCCCTCCTTTGCAAGGAGGGGAGCTTACCGTTCTTTCATCCCTTTAATTCCTGCATGAACTACCGCTACATCTTTCTTGCCCTGCTCGCCGCCTACCTGCTCGGCTCCATCCCCACGGCGCTGTGGGTGGGCCGCCGCTTCTTCGGCCTGGCCGACATCCGCGAGCACGGCTCCGGCAATGCCGGGGCCACCAACACCTTCCGCGTGCTTGGTCCCAAAGCCGGCTCCGTCGTGCTGCTCATTGATGCCCTGAAGGGATTTGCGGCCGCCTACTTCCTGCCCGATTTCCTGCTGGCTCAGGGGGCCATTGCCCCCGAACACCTGCTGTACTACCGCCTGGCCTGTGGCGTGCTGGCCATCGTGGGCCACATCTACCCCGTGTTCGCGCAGTTTCGGGGCGGCAAGGGCGTGGCCACCGTGCTGGGCATGATGCTCGGCGTGGCCCCCGCCACGGTGGGCGTGTGCCTGCTGGTTTTCATCGTGATACTGGTACTGTTCCGCTACGTGTCGCTGGCCAGCATGACGGCCGGCCTCACCTTCGCGCTGCTGCAACTGCTGCCCCGGTTTCGGCCGGCGCAGCCGTTCATGGTCTATGTCGGCTTCGTGCTGGCGGCGCTGCTCATCTACACGCATCGGGCCAATATCGGGCGGCTGCGGAGCGGGACGGAGAGCCGGGTGCCGCTGTTTGGGCGGAAGTAGTGAAGAGGGCCTTAGACTGGGATTAACTAGGGTATAACGAGCTTGTCGGCCGGTAATCGTAGCTGGTCAAATGTTCGTCGGTGGACCAGATTCTTACCCGTGCCAGTGGGCTTAGCTCGCGCTGCTGCTCATAATCCCACACAATGGAACGGTCGCCGAGGCCGGAGCCTGTCATTGCCCAAGTGGGGAAATCATTCAGCCAGCTGGTCATGTGCCGAAGCTCCGGCAGTGGCGTGGGTGTCCAAGGCGCGTTGCCATTGAGCGCTTCCTTCACTCGTTCTGCAAAACGCAGGGCGGCTTTACGGCGCACATCGCCATCGCCATTCTGAGCAATGTGGTTGCCGGTTTCATAAATCACGGCTACGGGCAGCAGTAACGTGACTTCAGACCGCGCCAGCAATACGCCGAGCTCAGCCAGCGCCGCTTGGTGTTCGGCAACGGAGCAAAGGCCGGGTACGCGCAGGATGCGGCAAAAAATGCTGGTGTCAATCAGGTGGATTTCCCGCACGGCTACTGGTCGTCTTCGTCGTTGAGTTGCAGCTGCCGCAGCCATTCCTGGGCCTGTTCGGTTTTCTGCTCCGGGGTGCGCTGGTTTTTGAGGTAGCGGTCGAGCAGCCCCTGCGTCATTAGTTGCCCGAGCGGCCCGCTGGCTACCAGTTCGGGGTAATCGGTAAGCTCCGACAGGCGCACCAACCGGCTGTCGCCTTGCGTAGGGTCGCGGTAGCAGCACACCACATTGGGCACCGATTCGCGGGGCAAGGCATCCAACAGGGCGGGGTTGTGGCTGGTGAGCAGCACCCGCAGGCTGTTGGCTTTCGACGCGGTCAGGATGTTGTGAAGTAATTGCTTTGCTCGGTTCGGATGCACTCCATTATCTATTTCCTCTACCACGACCAGCCCGCCGGTTGGGGCCGATAGCAGCGCTGCCGCGATGGCCAGCACCCGCAAGGTCCCATCCGAAAGTAGCGGCG